>CAUPHX010000045.1:0-12909 GCA_963511125.1 uncultured Deefgea sp.
AGAATCAATCCAGCGGTTTTTAATTTCACATCTTAGGGCGCGGTTAGACGAAGGCGTAACCCGCAACTCCGTTTCCAATATCACCAACCTCAATCAGCGCGGGTCATGACCAGCCCTACATAGTTTTTATGGCACAAATTGAATAGCAATTTTATAGTTCATGTTACGCAATTTCTTTAGAGCGGTAACCAGATTTACCTTACTAAAAAAAGGCAATGAATTACTTAAAGTACCATTAATAGTTGCTCCAAGTAAAACATATACAACAGTATAATTATTGCTGAGGTAATTTGTTTCTGGAATTAGGGTTTTATCACTTAATTTACTTCTAGCTTTCTTTCGTGCCTCTTTATAAGATAGCATTAGTTCAGCTGATACGCACCCTTGGGCAAAAAGATGACTAAGTGAAGAAGACCCCCCTTTCTTATGCTTAACGTGCAAATATTGATTAGGAAGCAAAATGTCACACACTTCAATCTGAGAAGCCATTTGTGGAGTTTTTATTAGTTTTTTATCTAAAAGCTCACTACCAGCAAGTGCCGCACATGCACGAATATTATAGTCCCCTTCCGTCTCAACACCTCCCGCTGCATTATAAATCAAAGCTGGCAAACCTATGTTAGCCACATCAACTGAATTAACTTCTAAATCCACACCGGCTAAAAAATTAGCATTTACTTCATACCAAGACCCAGAAAATAATATATATTTTTTACCGCCAAAATCAGCTTCAAAATAAATAGTTTTATAAACAGAAAAAGATAGGTCATCACCACCACAAATTTTAGCAACAAAAACCGTATCATTTTTCACTGAATCAATTGTGAGAGTATTTACATTTAATATCGTAGAAAAATAATCACCAAACATCAGCATTGGCTTAATAATAGATTTAGCACGAGTAAAACTAAATCCTACAATTTCATCCCAGCTCTGCACCTCTGGTACATTCAACATAACTCTCAAAGAGTTATTTAATTTTATTTCAGCAAGGAGAAGTCCATCTAAACTAGATTTAGTTGAAGAGTCTTTTAAACTCCTTACATTGTCAACCCACGGGTAATTAGCTTTATATGTCACCATCCCATAGAAGCCAATCAAACTGGCCACCACGGAAGGAATATTTAATGCCGTTTTTTTGACTGAGAACGCATAAAGATTTCCACCTCCTGAAATGTTTGCATACGGCACCCCGATCGATGGCATTCCGGTAACCGACTTCAAAATATCTTTACTTACATCAATACCAAAATCCGACATATTTGATTTTTTAACTGATTGAGCACGAACCTGCATCGGCTGCTCACTAATGCTGAAAGTATCAATAGAATATAAAGAATCACCTTTCAAAGTATTTAGCGCTGTTTTGATGCCAAAGTCAGGTACCAAAAATTTTTCATCTAGCATAAAACGGCCATAGCCAAAAATAAAAATGACTACATTTCCTGCGTGACGGACACAAAAAATTGCTGAACTAGATCTATTATTAAGTGCAACATTTTGAGCTGTGTAATTAGTTAAAAAATCAGCCCATTTAGGGGGCTCTTGCTCTTTATTTTTACTAAAAATAGCAATCTCAAAATTTAGATCATTTTTTTCATCGTGCCGAGTAACTCCATCCATAGATGTCAGAAAGCTTTCAAACGATTGATTAGCATAAGCGGAACCGACGAGCACCGCATTTAAACGTACATATGAATCACGCACAGCCATACTCCACCCACAATAAAAAAGCACACCAAAGTGTGCCTTTATGTAATCTAGCTGTCCAGAAAATTAATCAATCCCAGCTCAACGCCCCACCCGTTTGATATTCCGTCACGCGAGTCTCAAAAAAGTTTTTCTCTTTCTTCAAATCAATCATTTCACTCATCCACGGGAATGGATTGGTTACGCCTGGGAATAATTCATTCAATCCAATTTGCTGCATACGGCGATTGGCGATGAAACGGAGATATTCTTTAAATTGCGCCGCATTCAGGCCCAATACCCCACGTGGCATGGTGTCTTCGGCGTAGGCGTACTCCAGCTCAACCGCGTGTTGGAACAAGCCCACCAATTCAGCTTTAAAGCTTTCCGTCCACAATTCTGGGTTTTCCATTTTGATCGTGTTGATCAAGTCGATACCAAAATTGCAGTGCATTGATTCATCGCGCAGGATGTATTGATATTGCTCGGCGGCGCCGGTCATTTTGTTTTGACGGCCGAGTGCCAAGATTTGCACGAAGCCTACATAGAAGAACAAGCCTTCCATAATGCAGGCAAAGACGATGATCGAGCGCAGCAATTGCTGGTCAGTTTCGAGCGTGCCGGTTTTGAATGCGGGGTTGGTCAATACGTCGATAAATGGCATCAAGAAATCATCTTTATTCTTGATCGACGCCACTTCGTTGTAGGCGTTGAACACTTCGCCTTCGTCCAAACCCAAAGATTCAACGATGTATTGGTAAGCGTGCGTGTGGATCGCTTCGTCAAACGCTTGGCGCAGCAAGAACTGGCGGCATTCTGGCGAGGTGATTTGGCGATAGGTGCCGAGCACGATGTTGTTGGCAGCCAAACTGTCCGCAGTCACGAAAAAGCCCAGATTGCGCTTCACCAGACGCATTTCGTCTTCGGTGAGTTGGCCAGTTTTCCATTGCTCGATGTCGCGCTGCATGTTCACTTCTTGCGGCATCCAGTGATTGGCGCACTGCGCGAGGTATTTTTCCCACGCCCATTTGTGCTTAAACGGCACCAGTTGATTCACATCGGTGGTGCCGTTGATGACGCGTTTGTCATCGGCGCTAATGCGGCGTGGTTTGTCGGCTACCGCGCTAGTACTGGCTGCGGTCGTCACAGCGCTCGTCGGCGCAGGCGCTGCGGCGGGACGGACAAGAACGTCGTCGTCAAAACTTAACATAATAATTCCTTTCTATTGAACAGTGGCGGCAGCATTGAGCGGCCGAATAACGATATTGCTAAAATCAGTAACGCCACGACGGGCTTTCAAATCAAAAAAATCGCGCTCGGTGTTTTGGCTAAATTCTGCATCAGGCTGAAAATTCATATTCACATGCACTTGACCGAGGTAAACCACTTCGCCTGCAGCGATCGTAAAGGGGTGATTAATATTAACGTTGATGTATTCCCGCGCACCGTTGCTCGGATTGCGCCATGAGCCAGAGGCATTTTTAATCATGTGTTGACCTGGAGCCAAAGGCAGAACTAACAACTGACCTGTTGTATTCGGTGTATCACCGGGTGAACGAATAAAATCGGTAATCAGATTTAAATGGCCGCTCGTTCCACCATTGGGTCCCTTGATCTGCAAAGACAAATTGGCTGTATCGTCGCTAAACGATTTCGCAGTCAGTGCAATAATTGCTAAACCTTGACCCGGTGCTGGGCTTAAGCGGCCGTTGACCACGGGTGTTGGTACGCTAGCGCAAGCACTCAAAAAAAGTGCGAATACAGCAATGAATTTTTTAAGCATGATTAACTCCTAAAGTCATTCAGAATCTGGTCAACTTCCGTTTTCCAGGCTGATTTTTGGGTATTGCTCATCCAACTTGCTTCAAAACTATTCAAAATCAGTTGCACAATTTCTGCTTGGTTCAAATCAAGCGCGACACGACAGGCCAATAAATTGGTATTTAGATAACCACCAAAGTACGCCGGATCATCCGAATTGACCATCGCACAGAGACCAGCGGCGAGTAGTTCTCGTAAATTATGCTCGGCTAAGTCTTTGACCACGCAGAGCTTTAAGTTCGATAGTGGGCACACGGTGAGCGGGATGCGCTCAGCAGCAAGGCGCTTCACTAACTCGGCATCCTCAGTACAGCGCACACCGTGATCGATGCGTTTTGATTTGAGTAAATCGAGCGCTTCCCAGATGTAACTCGCAGGGCCTTCTTCGCCCGCATGCGCCACGGCTGGCAAACCCAACTCGGCACAACGCGCAAACAGGCGTTCAAACTTGCTCGGTGGATGACCCAGTTCGCTCGAATCCAAGCCCACGCCGTCGACCTGCGCCAAATACGGCAAGGCTTGCTCTAACGTTGCAAAGCCGTCAAGCTCTGATAAATGACGCAAAAAGCACATAATTAGCCTACTGCTAATGCCAAGCTGCTGATGTCCATCGGCCAAAGCGCGATGAATTCCCGCCAACGGGACGGCGAAATCGATTCCGCGCGCAGTATGCGTTTGCGGATCGTAAAAAATCTCGGTATGAACGACATTGTCGGCCTTGGCGCGCAGCAAGTAGGCCCAAGTGAGATCATAAAAATCTTGCTCGGTGATCAACACCGACGCACCGGCGTAATACAAATCTAAAAATGATTGCAAGCTATCAAACTGATAAGCCGCCCGCACGCCTTCCACATCCGCATACGGCAGCGCCACGCCATTGCGCGCAGCGAGCGAAAACATCATTTCCGGCTCCAGTGAGCCTTCGATGTGCAAGTGGAGTTCCGCTTTCGGTAAGCGGCTAATCAGTAAATCGAGCGGGTGTTGGGTCACAATCATTCCTTATGGTTTAAGCAAAAACACGCTGGCTGCGTTATTCGGTCTCGCTGTACAACATGTACTATCGTCGGCCTCATGCCTTGCCAGCGCGCTTTTGCGCAAATGCGTTTAATCGGGATCTCCGATATTAAAACGCACTGTTTTCAATGGGCTTTAATATCGGTACCGCAGAGCGGTACCTAGGGTATATCAATGTAGATACTACTAAATAAAGCTTATATTCAAATACCAATACAACTTAAATCACTTCACTTCTGAAGATCGATGCTCTTATTGCCATTGCAGGCGCTCATGCCGCGCGGCACTTACTTTATTTGCTTCGCCAAAGAAAGTAAGCAAAGAAAAGCGACCCTGTATCTGCGTCCGGCTACGCCGGATACCCTCGCTGCGGACAATCGACAAGGCGGCGGGGTTTAACAAAACAGACCCCGCCGAAATCCCCTTGCCGCTTGTTCCTCGCTCGGCGCGACACAAGGGATCTTGCGCAGCTCAACGAGATCAAAACAAAATAGATGTATTGCCATCTAGGCCCGATTAATAAACGCCCACAAGCAAATACATCTAGCATCAATATCAAAAATTTTTACAAAACAACCAAACAAACTCACATACTATGCCACGCTCGTTGGTCTGGGGCTTAAAAAACCCCTGTCGCCCACCGCCGAGAGAGTGGAGAGAGACAAACTGCCTTATCGTTTGGCTCACGACCGACCGAGGCGTGGCGTAGCTTGGCAACTTGTTGCCTTAGCGTAGACCGTGGCCTCAGGCTAGAAGCCCGGAGGGCCGCAGGCGGGGGGCGCCTTTCTTTGGTACTTTCTTTGGTACTTTCTTTGACGACGCAAAGAAAGTATCCCCCGCCGCGGGAGCGGCACCTAAACACTGGTGCCGTAGGCACTAAAAACAGATGATTACTGGCAAGCTTCGCCCGCCCTTTCGGGTGAGCGCCAGATTACTCTGGCGATCCGGATTGTTGCTTCGCAGTAACCCATCCTGCTGCGCTTGCTTATTGGCAAGCTTCGCAGTCTGGGTTGTCAATCGAGCAAAACTTCGCATCGGTCGCTGGCGTGTTATCCACCGCAGCTGCCGCTGCAATCGCCGCTTGCGCTGCCGCTGCTGCAAAACCGCCATCCACCGGCACTGAATTCAACTCACCACCACGACCCGTTGATTTCTCTGCCGCAGTCGCTGCCAAAGTACGGAGGTAATACGTGGTTTTCAGGCCGCGCAACCAAGCGTGTTTGTACAACTCGTCCAATTTCTTGCCCGATGCACCAGCCATATAGATATTGAGCGATTGCGCTTGGTCGATCCATTTTTGACGACGCGAAGCGGCTTCAACCAACCAGCGTGGATCCATCTCAAATGCAGTCGCGTACAGATCACGTAAATCCTGTGGAATGCGGTCAATTTGTGCCACTGAACCGTCGAAGTATTTCAGATCCGACACCATCACCTCATCCCACAAGCCGCGCGCTTTCAAATCGCGAACGAGGTGTTCGTTGATGACGGTAAATTCACCCGACAAGTTCGATTTCACGAACAAGTTTTGATAAGTCGGCTCGATACACGCATCGACACCAACGATGTTTGAAATCGTTGCAGTTGGCGCAATCGCCAAGCAGTTTGAGTTGCGCATGCCGTAGGCGGCGATGCGATCACGCAACATCGTCCAATCCAGGCGTGAGCTGCGATCGACTTCAAGGTAGCCACCGCGCTCTTCTTCTAAGAGGCGCAATGAGTCTTGCGGCAAGATGCCACGATCCCACAAGCTGCCTTTATACGACGCATAAATACCGCGCTCTTGCGCCAATTCGGTCGACGCCCAGTACGCGTGGTAAGCCACGGTTTCCATCGACACATCGGCAAACTCAACCGCTGCATCAGAGGCATAAGGAACACCAAGCTCATGCAAGCAGTTTTGGAAACCCATGATGCCCAAACCGACTGGACGATGTTTCAAGTTCGAAGTGCGTGCTTTGCGAACAGGGTAAAAATTAATGTCGATGACGTTATCGAGCATCCGCATCGCCACTTTCACCGTGCGCGAGAGTTTTTCTGCGTCGAGCTGGCCATTTTTCAAATGGTTGAACAAGTTAATCGAGCCAAGGTTACACACGGCGATTTCTTCGTCGTTCGTGTTCAACGTGATTTCGGTGCACAAATTAGACGAGTGAACTACGCCAACGTGTTGTTGCGGGCTGCGAATATTGCATGGGTCTTTGAACGTGATCCATGGGTGGCCTGTTTCAAACAACATCGTCAGCATTTTGCGCCACAGGCTCAGTGCTGGGATAGTTTTGGCAACACGCATTTCGCCACGGGCGGCTTTGGCTTCGTAAGCGGTGTAGGCGGCTTCAAATTTCTTACCGACCAAATCGTGCAAATCAGGCACTTCAGATGGGCTAAACAAAGTCCAATCGCCACCTTCCATCACCCGCTTCATAAACAAGTCGGGAATCCAGTTGGCTGAATTCATGTCATGCGTACGACGACGATCATCACCGGTATTTTTACGCAACTCAAGGAATTCTTCGATGTCGGCGTGCCAAGTTTCTAAGTAAGCACAAACTGCACCTTTGCGTTTACCACCTTGATTGACGGCAACGGCAGTGTCATTCACCACTTTCAGGAATGGCACCACACCTTGTGATTTGCCATTGGTGCCTTTGATATGGCTATTCATCGAACGCACAGGCGTCCAATCATTACCCAAACCACCGGCAAATTTAGACAACAGCGCGTTTTCTTTCAGTGCTTCAAAAATACCGTCCAAATCATCTGGCACCGTCGTCAAGTAGCAGCTCGACATTTGGCTGTGACGCGTACCGGAATTAAAGAGCGTTGGTGTCGAAGACATAAAGTCAAAGCTCGACAACACATTATAAAACTCTATCGCACGCTCTTCGCGATTCACTTCGTTCAGTGCCAAGCCCATCGCCACGCGCATAAAGAATACTTGCGGTAATTCAATGCGTTGCTCGTCGATGTGCAAGAAATAACGATCGTATAAAGTTTGTAGACCTAAATAACCAAATTGGTAATCACGGCTGTGATCGAGCGCGATAGCGAGTAATTCCAAATCGTACTGAGCGAGTTTTTCATCGAGCAGCTCAGCGGCAATCCCTTTCTTAATAAAGCGCGGGAAGTACATTGCATATGTCTCAGCCATTTCTTCGTGGCTAGTTTCTGCACCCAATACTTCACGGCGAATGGTATTGAGCAGCAAACGCGCCGTCACCAAGCCATAGGCTGGGTCGTTCTCTAAGAAAGTCCGCGCAGCCAAAACTGCCGCTTTGCGTAGTTCATCCGCCGAAACGCCGTCGTATACGTTTTTCAGCATTTCAGCCAAAATCACGCCTTGGTCGGTGTATTGCTCAAGACCGGTACACGCCGAGGCGATGAGTGCTTTGATTTTGTTTAAATCGAGTGCCCGTGCAGTTCCATCTTCAAACAACACATTGATGGCGTGTTCTGGCTCTGATTCATGGCGTGCGGCAGCGCGTTCACGTTGACGCTCGCTACGATACAAAACATAAGCACGTGCGACATCATGTTCGCCTGAGCGCATCAAAGCCAATTCAACTTGGTCTTGGATGTCTTCAATATGAATCGCGCCGCCTTCTGGCTTGCGACGCATTAAGGCCGATACCGCGGCATCAGTTAGCAAATGCACTTGATCGCGTACGGCTGCGCTCGATACCGCATGGCTGCCTTGCACAGCAATACATGCCTTGGTGAGCGCCACCGAAATCGTCGACGGCTCAAACGGCACGACCGAGCCATTACGGCGGATAATTTTATAGTTCGCGTAGGCAGTTGCATCGTGAGAGATGCTAGAAATTAGCGTGGTATCAGTCATTCGTTCACCAGTAGTGCCCCAAGTCAGATTTTTGCTATCAATCTGCTCTGGCTTGTGGATAAATTTGTGGGTTATTTGTGAAGAAACACTACATCTTGTGTTGCTTCGTACTTATAGACACAAATACTAGTGTAAAGAGGGTGACTGGTGCAACAGGTGTGGGATGTGATAGTAGATAGACGGTCAAAAAAAAATGTACATCCCGCTCGGGCTTAGATTTCTTGGGCTGAACTTGATTGCAATCAAATGACAGGTAGTTGCAAGTTTGCAACAAAGGCTAATTTGATTGAGTCGGCGCCAAATTTTTAGCAAAATAAAAGACGAGCCTAAGTCGTCTTTTATTGGTTCAATTCATTGCGACTTTAACTCTTAGTGATGATGACCGTGCGCTCCGTGTACATGGCCGTGCGACAATTCTTCGCTGGTTGCATCACGTACATCAACTACAGAAGCAACAAAACGAATCGTCATCCCTGCAAACGGATGATTGCCATCAACAGTCACCGATGCATCATTGATTTCAGTTACACGGAACAAAATCACGTCGCCAGAAATAGGATCATCCGCTTCAAACATCATGCCCACTTCGACTTCTGGTGGGAACACGTCTTTTTCTTCGTCGCGAACCAATTCTGGCTCGAACTCACCAAAAGCGTCTTCGGGTGACATCGTCACTTCAACGGTGTCGCCAACCGATTTGCCGTGCAATGCTTCCTCAACCAAAGGCAGAATATTGTCGTATCCGCCGTGTAGGTAAGCAATTGGCTCTTCGGTTTTGTCGATTTGTACGCCTTCGGCGTTAAACATTTCATAGTTAATCGTTACTGCTGAATTTTTTGCAATTTGCATTGTGTTTATCCTAACTGTTTAACAAGTTCTAATATTTCAGCCGCGTGCCCTTTCGGTGTCACGTGGTAGAAAGCATGACGAATAATGCCCGATTGATCAATCACAAACGTCGAGCGATCTATACCGTATCTTACCACGCCCTTGGCCTCCCATTGATGTTGCGCATAATACAAAGCACTGACTTCACCTTCCTCATCCGAAAGTAGGTCAAACTCTAAACCATGCTCATCCGAAAATACCTCATGGGCCATACAGTCATCCCGACTCACCCCAAGGATAACAGCACCATATTTCGCAAATGCTTCAACGCGGTCAGAAAACTCAATCGCTTCTAAAATACCGCCAGGCGTTTTGTCGCCATTAAAAAAATACAACACCACGATTTTTTTATGCAAAAAATCAGTGAGCTGAATCATGTCCATCTGCGCATCCGGCAAAGCAAATTGCGGTGCGAGATCGCCAGAATTAAGCATAAAGTCTCCAGTCGGTGCGATAATTAAGTTCTTATTTTTTCGTTATAGTTCATAAGCCATGCGTAAAACACTATTAGGCAGCATTTCACCCGAAGAATTTTTACGTGATTACTGGCAAAAAAAACCACTACTCATCCGACAAGCTTGGACCAACTTTCCTGAATTAATCGATTTTGCCCGCTTAGCCGAGCTAGCTGGGCGCGATGATGTTGAGTCACGCTTGATTGAATACAAAAATCAACAATGGAAACTAGAAAGTGGCCCGTTTTCTACCGCAAGGCTCAAGCGCCTAGGAGAAACGGACTGGACTATCTTGGTACAAAATATGAACCACTTAGTTCCACATATTGCCGACTTACTGCAGAGATTTAATTTTCTGCCCTATACGCGCCTTGATGACTTAATGGTTTCATACGCACCGCCAGGCGGAACCGTTGGCCCACACTACGATTCATATGATGTATTTTTACTGCAAGTTGGTGGGCAAAAGCGCTGGCAAATTTCGAGTGATGATGCCAGCGGTTTTATTGAAGATGCACCGATTCGAGTGCTGAAAGACTTTCACCCCGAACAAGAATGGGTCTTAGAGCACGGTGATATGCTCTACTTGCCACCAAAATACGCTCATTACGGTGTCGCTCTCACGCCGGGTATGACCTATTCAATTGGCTTTCGCGCCCCCAAAACGCAAGAAATCGCGACTAAGTTCATGGAATATCTACAAGACGAAATCTGCCTTGAGGGAATGTACGCGGATCCGGATGCCACCGTGACCGAGGTGCCTGCCAAAATCGACCCTCAGTTCGTCGCCCGCATTAGTGAGATGTTGCAGCAGATTACTTGGGATGAAAAAAACGTCAGCGAATTTATTGGGCGCTATTTTTCAGAACCTAAGCCGCATGTATTTTTTGATCTGACTGAAGAATTACTGGATTTTGATGATTTTGCCGCAGCGGTCGCTGAACATGGCGTGATGCTCGACCTAAAAAGCCAAATGCTCTATACCGATGACTGTATCTATATGAATGGCGAAGCCATAGAAACAGAGCCGGATACTTTTGAAGCTTTGCATGAACTAGCCAATCAACGCCATCTGAGCGCTGGCGAATACGACGAAAGTCTTTTAGAAACTTTATTTACTTATTATGAATATGGCTACCTTATTCCAATCGTTCCAAAATCCGCTGATTAATCCGACAACGAGCGTAACGCCATTTGATCGCAAACAAAGCTATCAAATGGCATTTGAAGCGACTTTACAGTTGGCGCAACGAGAATTGCTACTTTGCGAAAACGATTTTTCGGAAAGTAATCTAGGCAGCAAAGCTTGCCACGATATTCTTTGGACATTTTTTACCCAACCCTCGGCGAGCCAGCTCAAAATCCTGTTGCATGCAGCAGAACACCTCGGCACGCTTTGCCCACGCCTATTGCAATTGCGCGATCAATTTGGGCATCGAATTGAAATTCGACAAATTTCCGATACTGGGCGTGGTTTTGACAAAGGCTTTATCATTGCAGACCAGCAATATTTCTTGCAACGCCACCACTACAGCAGTTATCGCGGAGAGTCAGGCACTGATTCTCGCACCGTCGCGTTGTTGCAACATGATTTTGCCTTACTTTGGGAACAAGCCAGCCCACCCGAGGGCTTGCAACGCCTTTATTTATAAGGTTGTACACGGCGTTACACGAAGTATCGAGATTCAATCTAAATACCCCCCTTTTTTGCCTGCGCACCACTAGCCAAGAACAGAGACTGTGCTTAGAATTCGTCCTGTCGCTTGTGCTGAACAAGCAAAGAAAATTACAGCGAATTGACATATTGTTGGTTCGCTCAAATACCAAACCACTTTTTAAATTAAAGGCCTTTTAAAATGAAAAAATCTCTATTGCTTGCTGCTTTGTTCGCTGTTGCTTTGTCTGCTTGCGGCAAAAAAGAAGAAGTAGCTGCTGATGCTGCATCTGCTGTTGTTGAAGCAGCTTCTGCTGTTGAAGCAGCAGTTGGTGACACTGCAGCTTCTGCTGTTGACACTGCAGCTTCTGCAGTTGTTGAAGCAGCTTCTGCTGTTACTGAAGCAGCTAAATAATTCGGAACTCCCGAATTGTTTGAAAGAACCGACCTTTGGGTCGGTTTTTTTACGCCCACAAAAAAGCATTGTGCAATCAATTTCACCCCAGATTCGACTGCAAGCATTCCCCAGCCATGCTACGATTCGTCATCCTAATTTGACTGTTAAATCAATTTAACTCAGACAAAACAAACGTACGACCAGTAAATTTATTACATGTATAGCCCCTCATGCATTACAAGGAATAGCTCAGTGACCGATACCCACACCAATGTAGATCCAACTGAAATCGAGAAGTTTTCGGCTCTTGCACACAAATGGTGGGATAAAACCAGTGAGTTCAAACCACTCCATGAAATCAACCCACTGCGTGTCGGCTTTATCGATCAATACGCAAGCATCAGCGGACAAAAAATTCTCGACGTCGGCTGCGGTGGCGGCATCTTGGCCGAAGGGCTTGCCGAACGTGACGCACAAGTAACGGGCATTGATTTAGCCGAAAAATCACTCAAAGTAGCCAAACTGCATTTATTTGAATCAGGCCTCACAGTTGATTATCAAAACATTCCCGTCGAACAACTCGCCGAACAACAACCCGAATCATTTGACATCGTGACCTGCATGGAAATGCTCGAACACGTACCCTCGCCCGCCAGCATCGTCGCTGCCTGCGCGCGCCTGGTGAAACCGGGTGGCTGGGTCTTTTTCTCGACACTCAACCGCAATCCAAAATCGTATCTACTCGCCGTCGTTGGCGCTGAATACGTTTTGAATATGTTGCCGCGCGGCACCCATGACTATGCCAAATTTATCAAACCTTCCGAATTGGCACGCATGACGCGCAGCGCCGGGCTCGATACCGTTGCACTCACTGGTATGACTTACAATCCAATCACCGATATTTATAAACTCACCGATGACACCGACGTAAACTACATCGTCGCCACGCGGAAAACCTGCTAATGAACTCACATATCCGCGCGGTATTGTTTGATCTGGATGGAACGCTAGCAGATACCGCACCCGATTTAGGCGCGGCGCTTAATCGCCTATTAATCGAAAAAGGCCAAGCACCCCAACCTTATGCTGCAATTCGCCCGCTCGCTAGCCACGGCGCACGTGGACTAATTGAACTCGGCTTTGGTATTAC
>CAUPHX010000046.1:0-12618 GCA_963511125.1 uncultured Deefgea sp.
AAAACCAGCCACCCACGCCGTGGGTGGCCCCAATGCCTGGTCAAAATTCAATTCGCACAGCTGGTCAATTTTAAGTCCGCCTCAACAGCAAGGCGCTGGCGAGCGGCTGGGCGGGCAACTGATAGCTTTGTCCGAGTGGCGTCGGCTCGGTCAGCGCGTGGGCCGGTGCGGCGAGTAAGCAGATCAGTGCCGCGTGGACGGCGAGGGTGAGCGGGCGGGGCGTGAAGCGACGAACTGGCATTCTGGGTTCCATTAAAATTGAGTGTTTACCTATGCTTACCGAACTCAAAGCCAAAACCCGTAAACCATTTTTATGGCAATTGCATAAGTCTATGATTTTTAATTACATTAAATTTTCAATTTAAGCGGTACTCAATCGGTGCCGAGCGCATAAAAACAGCAGAAAGCCCCCAAGTTCAGCGTTGCCTCGCTCGATTGCCGCGTCATTGGGCCGTCGTCAGTGGGCGATCATCACCGCGCCCCTAGCCAAAAAATAAGACTGGCCGCCAACCGACTTGATACGGGCATCGACCCAAACGCTCATCCTCGGTGGAAATCACCAAAGGCACATCAGCCAGCGCCATCTGCGACGGCTATGCGGTGAAGTTAATGTGCGCTGGGCTTGCGCTCGATAAACATCAGTAGGCATTCGTCTTCGGCGACCGGCTGGTGCTCGATGTTTTTAGGCACAACAAACATCTCGCCCTCCGTCAGCTCGATGACGCGGTCTGGCATTTCAATGCGCAGCGCGCCTTGCAGGATAAAGAATATTTTGTCTTCATCGGTATGGTTATGCCAGCCGAGCGTTCCCTGAATTCGCGCCACCTTGACGCAGCTGTCGTCGGTCTCGCCAATCAGTTGTGGCGACCAAAGCTGGCTCAGCGTTGCGGCAATGTGCTTAGGGGATAAAATTTCGTACATGAAAAGTCTCCTGAGTTGTATTGGGTATATGAATGCAGGCAATTTTTTATAATGGCTACATTCATATACATGGCATTGTTTTTCAAGATCAAGCCGTAGGGTGTGAAAATTCCGCAGGAATTTGCGCACCGAGATGTGCCTCGAAGCAGCAGCAAGCTTAATCAAAGCCGCAGCCCGCGTGCGCAAATCTGCGCAACCTACGCGGCTAGAATTGCGTATCAACGCTCAAACTGACACTGCGAGGCGCTCCTGCGTCGAGTTCACCCCACTTTGCATTCGCCCAATAGCGTTCATTGAACACATTGTCAACATTGAGCCAGAAGTTACTCGCTTGTCCGGCGATCTTCGTCGAATAGCGCGCCCCAAGGCCAACGATGGCATAGGCAGGTGCTTTCACGCCGGTATTCTGGTCATTGAGCATTTTCGCTCCGGTGTAGGCAAAATTGCCGCTCAGCGTTAAACCGGTCCATTGTTTCGGGCTGTATTCAGCCAGCAAAGTAAAGCGATGTTCTGGAATATCCGTTGGGCGTTTGCCTTCGGTGCTAGGGTCGTCGGTGCGTATATATTTGGCATCCAGCAACATTGCACTGCCGCGCAGCATCCACTCGGGGGTCAATAGGCCGCTGGCTGAAAGGTCAAGGCCACGGTGGCGCTGCAAGCCGTCTTGCACGTACACATTGGCTTGATTCAGCATTTCTGCTGCTTTATCCAACTGGAAAATTGCCAACTCCACATCAGCCAAACCCAAATTGCTTTTTACGCCTACCTCGTATTGCGTGCTGGTTAATGGCGGCATTTGCTCATCACGATTTTGTGCCGTTTGCGGTGCCGTGCCGCCACTTTCTAAGCCCTGCATAAAGCTGCCGTAGACGCTCACACTCTCGCTAGGCTTAAAGATGATCGCCGCATTGGGTGAAAATACATCCGTTTTATATTCTTTTTCGACGCTACCGTCACGCGCCAAGCTCGTTTCCTTGCGCTGCGCCCAGCGGCCGCCAAGATGGATTTTCCACGCCTCACCCACGCTGATGACGTCTTGCAGAAAAAGACCGGATTCAATATTTTTTTGCGCCAGATATTTTGGATCCATTTCGGGTTTTGGGTCGGCAATTTGCCGAGGTTGATAGATATTGGTGTTGCCGATTTCGTCCCAAAAGCCATCGTTATATTTCGCGTCGAATTGCCCGCGTGAAGCGCCTAGCTTCACGTCATGAATCAGACTGGCGGTTTGAACTTGCCCCTGCACGCTAGCCGAAAAATTGAGTGGTGTGTACGTTTGACGGCCGTCAAATAAGGTCACGTTGGTTTCACCGTCAGGCGCAATGTCACCTAGATACAAACCACGTTGGGTGCGCTCTAACTCCGTCCAGTTAGCGCTGGCGGTTGCTGACCACTGTGGTGAGAAATAATGCGTCAAACCGCCTGAAAACGTCGTTCTTTCAGTTTCAAAGCGTACCCAATCTTGCCCTAAAAAAGTGCGCGGATGATTGCGCGGCAATTGCCCATCGGTCGTTAATTTTATCTGCGGCTGGTGATTTTGCTTGCGCCGCTCATGCTCTACATCCAATTGCAGTAGCGTATCGTCGGTGATGCGCCAATCGGCAGCCAAGCTGGCAAATGGCCGCAGCCCATCGACCTGATCGACAAAACTTTTTTCGTTTTGCACTGAGGCATTAACACGAATACCAAAACGCCCATCGCTCGAGCGACGGCTCACATCCAGCGTCGTTTTTAGATTGCCTTCGCTATCGACCGTCACGCCGACTTCATTGAATGGCTGAGCCAAAGGTCGTTCGGTCACATAATTGATTAAGCCGCCCGGCGCAGCAAAACCCGCCTGCAGCGCTGCCAAGCCTTTTAAGACTTCAACGCGCTGTTTATTTTCCAGACCGATCACATTCTGGTTCATAAACTTGCCGCCGTTATACAGATAATTATCCCAGTTACTCAAATCAAAACCACGCACTTTAGGCAGCGAAAACCAGCCATTACTGACCGTTGAACTACTGATAGCGGCATCAAAGCGATCCATCTCGCCGACATTATCCACCTGCTGATTTTTGAGTAATTCTTGACTCAGTACGGTGACGCTATACGGCGTGTCCTGCAAACTTTCATTTGCTAAGCCCGCCACACTCGCACGCTGACTCCGATACGCATTCGCTGAGCTACCTTCTTTCGCCGCTTCGACCTCGACACTAGGCAAAGTCACATCGCCCGCGCTGGCGACGACGGCGAGGGGTTTGATGGCGCTGACTTCAATCATCGGCAACATCGTCAACAAAGTTTGTCTAAGGGTATAGCTATTCTCGCCAATCTGAATAAGCTCTAGCGATGTATACCCAATAAGTTGATGCAGGCCTTGCTCGACATTCATCGCGCCGCGCAGTGGCGGGGCATTTTTGCCTTTAACTAACTCTGGCTCGAACACCAGCGTAATGCTGTAATCCAGCGCGAATTGGCGCAAGGCGCTGGCGAGCGGCTGGGCGGGCAACTGATAGCTTTGTCCGAGTGGCGTCGGCTCGGTCAGGGCGTGGGCCGGTGCCGGTGCGGCGAGTAAGCAGATCAGTGCCGCGTGGACGGCGAGGGTGAGCGGGCGGGGCGTGAAGCGACGAACTGGCATACTGGGTTCCATTAAATTGAGTGTTTACCTATGCTTACCGAACTCAACGCCAAAACCCGTAATGCATTTTTATGATAATTGAATACATTGTTGAATTGATTGAGTATTTTTTTTCGGTACGCCTCTCAAGGCAATGTTCAGATTCGGTGTTGATACACAAGACTTTGCACTTGTTACCCCCTTTGAAGAAGGGGGGCTAGGGGGGATTTGCCGTTGACCTTGCATTTAAAATGTATAAAAACCAAGGGCAAATCCCCCTCAATCCCCCTTTTACAAAGGGGGAAGCTATTGCATCGTGTATCAAACCGTTGCTATATGCCCAAGATGACTATTCATCGTTATCAACACCAAATCTGAACATTGCCCCTCTCTACGTGACATCGCGGCGACGACGCTGCGCTTAGGTATTTTTTCTACTTTCAACCATGACCCAATATTCGCTGCGGTAGCGGATATGGATGGGCAGGGCTTTGGCCAAAGTGGTGAGCAGTTGATTGCTATCGCCCAGTACGAATACGCCTGAGACTTTGAGCGCAGCGGCGCTCGGGTCGCAACGCAACCAGCCTAAGCGGTGGCGGGAAAGTTCTGTGAGCACATCGTCGAGCCTGGCATTGTCGAGCACCAAGCGCTGCATTTGCCACGCGTTGGGTTCAATGCCGGTGCTGATTTGCGGCCGGACGTGCTCACCGTCAAGTAGCAAGACATCACCGGGCTGCGCAATTTTCAGGCGTTGACCGTGCCGATTTTCGATGGCGATTTGCCCACTGCTTAATGCCAGCTGGCTGGCGTGTGCTTGTAGCCGAACGGAAAAATGCGTTCCTAATGCGACAAAGCGCCCATGCGGTGTGCGGACCGAGAGCGGGCGTGGGTCTGCGGCGGTTCGTATCATTAGCTCACCGCGTTGCAAGATGAGTTGGCGCTGGTGCTGGCTGTATTGCACATCGACGGCGCTGTCGCTATTGAGTCGCAGTTCACTGCCATCGGCGAGGGTAAACCGCTGAATTTCGCCTTTGGCGGTATGAAAGTCACTGCGCCAGTGCTGGATCGACGGCCATGCCAGCCATGCGGCAGGTGCTGCAATACCAAGGCTGGCGAGGGTGCTGAGTAATTGTCGCCGCGAGGGGCCTGAGCGGTTTAGGGCAAGGCGAGTGGTGCTGGCGGGGGCATTTTGTAGGTCGTTGAGCTGCGCTTCCAGTTGGCTGATTTTAAGCCAAGCTAGCTCATGCTCGGGGTGCGCCGCTCGCCATTGCGCCAGCGCCTGCGGGCAGGCTTGCCCGTCGCGTAAACGCACCGACCAAAGGGCTGCGGCTTGCAAAGTGTGGTTTTTGAGCGCGCCGGTTTTAATCATCTTGTAGAGTCAGGCAGTGTACTAGCGCACGACTGAGGTATTTTTCGATTGATGAGCGCGACATTTTGAGTTGCGCTGCAATCTCTGCGATGGAAAGGCCGTCGATTCGCGATAATAAAAACGCTTCGCGTACGCGTGTCGGCAGGCCGTCGAGCAGTTGGTCTATTTTGACGAGCAGTTGCAGTATTTCCGTCCGCATATCGGGGTCGGGCTGTATCGACTCGGGTAGTTGGGCTAATTCAGTGAACAGTGCTTGTTCTAGTGCCTGTCGCCGCCAGTGATCGACCAATAAACCTTTTGCAATCGTGCATAAATAAGCTCTTGGCTCGAAATGGGGGGTGGGGGCGTGTGGCGGCGCAACAGGCGTAGAAAAGTGTCTTGTAGCAAGTCAGCGGCTAAAGCTGAGCATCCCGCTTTGTGTCGCAGCCACTGCGCTAGCCAGCCATGATGATCTCGATACCAAATTTCGATAATGGGTAAAGTCGCTGACATTTTGTAATGTAAAGTAAGCATTTGAGAATGAGTCGCATTATACTGAAAATAAGCAGGGATGACATTGCCATTTTTCTGGGGCGCAGCGATTCGTTTCAGGGCTGTTGCCACCGCAGATTCGGTGGGACTTGCGCGTTCAAGCGCAGCGCAATGAGCGCCAGCTTTGGCTCGAAAAGGCGATAGTGCGCTGGCGTCGGTTGAAAAAACAAACGCAGTTTATGGGCTAAATTCTGCCGATTTAATGATGCCTTCAACTGCCGTTGTGCCGGCGTTAGCGTCAAGAGATTAAGTCGCCAAATATGTAGAATCTGCCAAAAAATCAAACCGTCGCTGGTGCTGGCTTTTTGTTGGGGCGAGTTAATCGCATTTAAGCTAGAATCAATCCCAAATGGTGGGTGTCGCTATGATCAGGCGCTACTCAATGAAAATTATGAAGTGATGATGTTGCTTGGATTCGTTTCAATCGCTGCGCTGCTTTGGCGGTCCAGCTTCATTGTGTTAAGGAAAATACGTCATGGCCAAAGGTAATTTGTTTGTGGTGACCGCCCCGTCGGGCGCAGGAAAAACCACTTTGGTAGCGGCTTTGTTGGCTGCTGATTCGAAAGTTCAATTGTCGATTTCATTCACTACGCGCCCGCCGCGTGCGGGTGAGGTGGATGGTAAAGACTACCATTTTGTTGATCGTGCTGAGTTCGAGCGCATGATTGCTGCGGGTGAATTGCTGGAGTTTGCTGAAGTGTATGGCAATTACTATGGCACATCACAAGTTTGGATCAATGAGGTGATGGAAAACGGTCGTGATATTTTGCTGGAAATTGACTGGCAAGGCGCGCAGCAAGTTCGACGTATTTTCCCGGTTGCAATTGGCATCTTTATTTTGCCGCCTTGCATCGATACGCTTGAGAATCGATTGCGTGGCCGTGGCAAAGACAGCGAAGAAGTCATTGCGCGCCGGATGGCTGTAGCTAAAGAAGAAGTCAATCACGTTGATGAGTTTGATTACGTGATTGTCAATGAGCACATTGATGACGCAGTACGCGATATTGTGGCAGTGGTGCGCTCGCAACGCTTAACGTTGGCTCAGCAATCAAATCGCCATACTGCGTTGATTTCAAGCTTAAAAGGCTAATTTTCTTCGTCAAGCTTCGTCAAGTAGTATAAGTGGTATAATAGACGGTTTCGCCCCTTTGGGGCCACACCGCACTCGGAGATAAACCCCATGGCACGTGTAACTATTGAAGATTGCCTCGATCGTATTCCTAATCGTTTTGACCTGACTTTGGCGGCTGCATTTCGTGCGCGTCAAATCGAAAATGGCTCAACCCCGCAAGTAGAAAACAACGGTCGTGAAAAACCAACTGTATTGGCCTTGCGTGAGATGTCGGCTGGTCTGGTGGGTGTAGAAATTCTAACGCGTAACCGTTCTTAATATCGAGAAATTATGCCTATCCTAGTCACTTCGATCGATGTGCCGGCGCTGACTGATGCACCCGAGGTGATTGAGGAGGCAAATCGTTTTTTGAATGAAAAAACCGCTTATTTAAAGCGTGAAGACCGAGTGATGCTGTTCTCGGCTTTTTTGTTTGCTGAGGCGGCGCATCGCGGTCAGATGCGTCGGTCTGGCGAACCCTATATCTCTCATCCGCTGGCTGTTGCAGGCATTTTGACGCAATGGAAGCTGGATGCGCAGGCACTCGCTGCTGCCCTCATGCATGATGTGATGGAAGACAGTGGCGTTACCAAGCTTGAACTCACCGAGAAATACGGTAAAACCGTCGCCGAATTGGTCGATGGCATGAGTAAAATCGACAAGCTCGAATTCCAAAGCAAAGAAGAAGCGCAGGCCGAAAATTTTCGTAAAATGTTGCTGGCGATGGCGCGTGATTTACGCGTGATGCTGATTAAGCTCGCCGATCGTTTGCACAATATGCGCACGATGGACTCGATGCGCGCGGACAAGCAAAAACGCATCGCGCGAGAAACGATGGAAATTTACGCGCCGATTGCTAATCGCATTGGTTTGAATGCGGTTTATCAAGAACTGGATGATCTGGCGTTTAAGTATATCCATCCTCGTCGGCATCATGTTTTAAGCAAGGCACTGAAATCAGCACGCGGTAATCGCCGTGAAGTGGTGCAAAAAATCCTCGATGCCATCCAAGCCAAACTCAATGCGCAAAATATCGACGCAGTGGTGACGGGGCGCGAGAAAAATCTGTATTCGATCTACCGCAAGATGCTAGAAAAGCATTTGAGCTTTTCCGAAGTGCTGGATATTTATGCGTTTCGGGTGATTGTAAAAGATAACTCACATTGCTATTTAACACTCGGCGCTTTGCACTCACTCTTTAAGCCGATTCCGGGCAAGTTCAAAGACTACATCGCGATGGCCAAAACCAATGGTTATCAAAGTCTGCATACCACTTTGTTTGGCCCGTATGGCACGCCGATTGAAGTGCAAATTCGTACTGGCGAAATGCATCGAATTGCCGATGCGGGTGTGGCCAGTCATTGGATGTACAAGAGTGGCGATGAAGGTTTCTCAGATGTGCAGCAAAAAACCCATCAATGGCTGCAATCGTTGCTGGAGTTGCAATCTGAATCAGGCGATGCGGTTGAGTTTTTAGAGCACATCAAAGTCGATTTATTCCCTGATCAAGTGTATGTCTTTACGCCCAAAGGCACGATTTTAAGCTTGCCCAACGGCTCAACCTGCGTCGATTTTGCCTACGCGGTGCATACCGATATTGGTAATCGCTGTATCGCGGCCAAGGTCAATCATGAATTGGTGCCGCTACGGACTAAACTTAAAAATGGCGATCATATCGAAGTCGTCATGGCAGCGCATGCACGGCCGAACCCAAGCTGGCTGGCGTTTGTATCGACCGGCAAAGCCCGTTCACAAATTCGCCATTTCTTGCGCACCATGCGTTTTGATGAATCAGTGCATTTGGGCGAGCGTTTGCTGACTCAAGCCTTCTCTGCGCTACATCAACCACTGCATGTGAATGACGATATTTGGGAAAAATTCCTCCGTGAAAGCGGAGAAAAAAACCGCGAGGGTGTGCTGGCGGATGTCGGTTTGGGGCTGAAACTCAGCGTGGTGGTGGCAAAACGCTTACTGCAATTGGCGGGAACTTGGTCGGAAGAGGGTCGGCAAGGTAAAAAACCGATGTCCGTGTCGATTAGCGGTACCGAAGGGATGGCGATTCAGTTTGCGCGCTGTTGTAATCCCATCCCTGGCGATCCAATTCTGGGTTTTGTCAAAAAAGATCAAGGTTTGGTGGTGCATACTCATGATTGCCCGCAAGTGTCCAAAGGCCGTATCGATGCGGATAAATTGATCGATGTCGATTGGGATCCAGAAGTGGCGCGGCTGTTTGACGTGCCAGTGAAAATTTTGGCTGAAAATGAACGTGGCACTTTGGCTGCATTGGCTGCCGCAATTGCCGAGGCAGAAGCCGATATTTCAGCCGTGGTGATGGGCGACACTGTCGATTCACATGACCGATACCTCAGCGTGCAATTCACCCTCAAAGTCAATCATCGCCAGCACTTGGCCAAGGTACTTAAGAACTTGCGCCGCTTACCGGTGGTGTATCGACTGCAGCGCGTTCGCGCTTAATGCAAAAAGCCTAGCAGCAACGCTAGGCTTTTTTACATCGGCTTGGCAATGTTATTTAATCAAACGAAGATTAAATGGTAGACGGTAAGCGATGCCTTTGCTGGCGTTGACCGCACCTAGAATACAAAATACCAAATGGCAGATACCTACTGCTGGCAGCACTAAAAATCCAATCAATACAAACATCAGTAGTGAGCCGATCACATAGCCAATTAGCGCGGTAATCGACCAATTTAAAGCTTCTTTGGCTTGGTCAGTGACGAGTGTATCGTCTTTTTTGACCAAGTAAATAATGAGCGATGGGATAAAGCCAAAAAAGAAAGTACCAATCCACATGAGCAAAATGAGGTTATTGTTTTCTGTGTTTGATTGTGTTGCAGGTGCTGCTTCTGGTGTCGGGGAGATTACTTCTGGTTCGCTCATTTTTAGTCCTTTTATATATTCAAGAAAAGTTTAGCTTGATGATTTAACGGTATTTTCTGACTATTTTAGTTTGAAAATATGTGACTAAGCTTATCCTTTGCTTGGCTTGTTGGTCAATATATTGTCGGCTCACGTCGTATTTGCTCACTGTTTTGCGTCGCCTGCGTGTTGATTGCGCGCTATCAAATCGCCGGCGGTTTGGCGTGATAAACTGCGGGTATAGGCTATCGAGGGTAAATCAATGATTACAATTTCAATTAATGGCGAGGCGCGTGAATTTCCTGTTCCCTTGAATATCGCCGAGTTGGTGATTGCTCTGGCGTTAACGGGTAAGCGGATCGCCATCGAGCAAAACGGTGAAATTGTGCCGAAAAGCCAGTATCCACAGACGATGTTGCAAGACGGCGATGTATTGGAAATGGTGGTTGCAGTGGGTGGTGGTTGATGTATCTTGTTGTAGCCATTGCTAGTCAATGGCTAGATGGTAATACCTAATATTATTTATTGCGTCGCAGGGGCTTAAAAATGTCAGAACAATTTCAAATTGCCGGTAAAACGTATCAATCACGCCTAATCGTCGGTACGGGTAAATATAAAGATTTCACTGAAACCCGCGATGCGGTCGATGAATCAGGCGCAGAAATCGTCACCGTGGCGATTCGTCGGGTGAATTTGGGCCAAGATGCATCGCAACCATCCTTGCTCGAATATCTGCCACCATCGAAATACACCTATTTGCCCAATACCGCAGGCTGCTATAACTGCGACGATGCGGTGCGGACTTTGCGCCTCGCGCGTGAATTGCTCGACGGCCACAAATTGGTGAAGCTTGAAGTCTTGGGTGATCCAAATACCTTGTACCCGAACGTGCGCGAAACTTTGAAAGCGGCTGAAATTTTGGTGGCGGATGGTTTTGATGTGATGGTGTATACGTCGGATGATCCGATTATCGCCAAAGAGTTGGAGCAAATCGGCTGCTGCGCGATTATGCCGCTGGCGTCTTTGATCGGCTCGGGGATGGGGATTATCAATCCGTGGAATCTGCGTTTGATTATTGATTCGGCCAACGTGCCAGTGCTGATCGATGCGGGTGTCGGTACGGCATCGGATGCGGCGATCGCGATGGAACTCGGTTGTGACGGTATCTTGATGAACACTGCGATTGCCGGTGCGCGCGACCCAATACGTATGGCTCGGGCGATGAAATTGGCGGTGCAAGCGGGGCGTGATGCTTTCCTTGCTGGTCGTGTACCGCGTAAATTGTACAGCGCCGATCCATCCAGCCCGACGACGGGTTTGATTGCTGTTAAATGAGAAAACCAAATGAGAAAAGTAATCGCGATTGATGTGCATATGGCAGAAGACGGTGATGCAAAAGCACTCGCGCCACTGTTTGATGCCTACCGACAGTTTTATCAGCAGCCTTCAGATATTCAGTTGGCAGAGCAATTTCTTGCTGAACGGCTCTTAAATGAAGAATCGGTCATTTTCGTGGCGGAAATGAAAGATCAGGCCTGTGGATTTATTCAGCTTTTCCCTTCGTTTTGCTCGATTTCAGCTGAGCGGGTGTGGATATTGCACGATCTATTTGTAACGCCTTCTGCGCGAGGAATGGGCGTTGCACGCTACTTGATGGCGAAGGCAAAAACATTTGCCGAAGACAGCGATGCGGCCCGAATTGATTTATCCACCGCGCACACCAATTCAAACGCACAGGCGCTGTATGAATCACTTGGCTATCAATTAGATACCGTTTATCGTTATTACAGCCTGAGTATTGTGTAATCGGGCTTGCCATATTGGCTACTCAATATAAAAGCTGATTTGTTGAGGTATTCTGCTTATTTTTTATGCGAAATAAGTGCGCGAAGTTGAATGTTCACGAGCGAGTATAAAAAATAGTTGCTGCAATTTAATTCTCGCAGGGGGAGTGAATGTAATATGTGCGTCCACTGCCGTTTTACAAGCATTTAGAGTTGATTTGAGTTCGTGAATAGAAGGTTTTCTTGCTTCGCAGCTTTGGCATAATACTTATATTTGAGTTTTTATCTGCAATTTTTAATCCCTGTTAAATAAGAGAAGTTAAATGAAGCAATTTATCAGCACGAGTTTACTCGAAGCGCAAACTGCATTAAACCAGCTTATTAGTAATGCTGATACACTCGCGACGATTGCTGCGGCAGGGCAAATGTTGATCGATTGTTTGGCACAGGGCGGGCGTATTTTCTCCTGCGGCAATGGTGGCTCGATGTGCGATGCGATGCATTTTGCAGAAGAATTAACAGGCCGTTACCGCAAAGATCGGCGCGGTTTGGCTGCTGTGGCGATTTCGGATGCGGGTCATATGAGTTGTGTGGCCAATGATTTTGGTTATGATTTTGTGTTTTCACGTTATATCGAAAGCCATGCGCGTGCAGGTGATGTATTAATCGCTATTAGTACTAGTGGAAATAGTGAAAATATCGTCAAAGCAGCTAGTGTTGCCCGCGAAATGGGCCTGAAAGTGATTGTACTGACAGGGCGAAGTGCATCACGTTTAGAGCTGCTTGCTGATGCCTGTATTATCACGCCAGGCGGTCAATTCGCTGATCGTGTCCAGGAATTGCACATTAAGGTTTTGCATATATTGATTGAACTAATAGAGCGGCATTTTTTTCCTGAGAATTATTAATTGCCGATCATGCAAGTGCTCAGTTAAGTTTAGCTTACCTTTTAACGCGCAAAGCTTGGTGAATTGGCCTTGCCGTTTTACCATACGGGTATTCAATAAAAATGCCGCTGCGTCTTGGATGCTGCGGCGTTTTTTATCTAGCAAAAGTTTTAAGGAATCAAGATGGAAAACGAACCAACGCCCGTAGCGGCTACGCCAGAAACCGAAGAATTCAAACTGCGTAAAATTCGTAGTTTTGTATTGCGCCAAGGGCATTTGTCGACCGGTCAAGCGAGGGCGCTAGAAGAGTTCGGCCCGCAGTTTTGTATCGACTACAGCCCGAACGTGCTTGATTTAGATGCTGCATTTGGCCGCCAAGCTCCGCGCGTACTGGAAATCGGTTTTGGCATGGGGACCGCAACGGCTGAAATCGCGGCGCAGCGCGCTGATACCGATTTCTTGGGCGTTGAAGTGCATACGCCAGGCGTCGGCAGTTTATTGAAGCTCATCGGCGAGCAACGCTTAAGCAATTTGCG
>CAUPHX010000047.1:0-12557 GCA_963511125.1 uncultured Deefgea sp.
AAGGCGAAACACCGCTGTATTTACGTGAACGGACTGAAAAATTCAAATACAAAGATAAAGACAGTGACTTTAGTAATCCACAAGAAGCAGCACTCTGGCAAGCACTGCGCCGCCTGCGTAAGCAACTGGCCGATGATCAAGATGTGCCGGCCTACCATGTGTTTGGTGACGCCACACTCAAAGAAATGATCCGACACCACCCACGCGATCATTTTGAACTATCCAAAATATCTGGCGTAGGAGATCGAAAGCTGGATAAATATGGTGATGCGTTTTTGAAGGTACTCAACGAAAACTAAAATTTTTGGACTACGTGTTCTTTCGCAGCCCTTGAGCTAACAATCACAATTAGCGTGGCATAAACTTGCCGAAATGGGTGCCTAATTTGCCTGCTGGAAAATAATTAGCCAACCATGCCATTTCTTGCTTTAGATGATTCATTAGACGCAATACATTTTCTGGCGAAGTTTGATTATCAAACCACATTTCTTTGCGCCAAACGGTTAAACCACCAAACATAACCCCGTCGTCATACGTGAGCTCATCCAAAGATGGCATGCACAATAAATAGCCATTTTTTTCCAAAATATCACTCAAAGGACTCACGACATCTGCGACTTCGAGCGTAAACGCCGAAAAATTTTCGTCGATATAGTGCAAATTGGCATAGGCTTGGCAATCGAGCTCAAGCAAGCGAAAAGCCTCTCGACAACAATCAGGACAAATAAACTCCAGAGAAGATTGGGTTAACTCCAGCAAATTTTCTTCGAACAACTCAAACGCTTCTTTTTTCGGGTAATGACCACACTGGTACGCCAAGCGCTTAAGTGACATTGCAAAATTGTCCATCCTCACCCCCTCAAAAAACTGACTACAGACTTACGTTAAGTTCAATTGGATTATAGCAGCTGTTGTATTAATTATTTTTGATATTCACGGGCAAGGCTGAATTAAGCGCCAGCCCGCTGATTGGCGACCCTTAAGGTTGAAAAGCTAAATCACCCTATGAACACAGAGTACAACAGCCTTACAATTGAACTTATATAGCGTAATAGGATGTAGAATTACCTAGACCATTGGATTCATTGTCCCCATACTCGTTTGACATGCCAAAATTTTACAAGGAGCAACCATGCCCCGTTTAATGCACCTGCTTATCTCTGCCGCACTCGCGACTAGCCCACTCATTCTGATTAGCCCCAAGCTCTATGCTGCTGAAGCGGTAGCGACAGCGGCATTTAGCCAACAAGAAATCGAGCAGTTGGTCGCCCCGATTGCACTCTATCCCGATGCTTTGCTCGCGCAAGTTTTAATGGCATCGACCTACCCACTTGAAGTGGTACAAGCTGATCGCTGGCGCAAAGCAAATCCAAAGCTAAAAGATAAAGCCCTTGAAGATGCACTGCTGAAGCAACCATGGGATGCCAGCGTCAAGTCACTTGCGGCATTTCCTGATGTACTGCAAATGATGAGCGATAAAATTGATTGGACCCAAAAAATAGGCGACGCTTTTTTAGCTCAGAAAACTGAGGTCATGCAAGCCAGCCAACGTCTCCGCGCCAAAGCGGATTCCGAAGGCAACCTCAAAACCAGCAAAGAACAAAAAATCATTATTGAGCCAGCAAGTGCGTCAACAACAACCATCTACAGAATTGAGCCTCAATCAGAAGTGATATACGTACCTGTCTATAACCCAACTGTTGTATATGGTGTATGGCCATACCCATATTACACCCCCTATTACTGGTATCCGCCAGCATACCCGTACTATGGCGCCGCATATGGCTTTACAGCAGGACTGATTGTGGGGGCCGCATTATGGGGTAATTGCAATTGGGGGGGGAATGACATCAATATCAATATTGATCGCTACAATAATTTCAATCGCAGCAATATCAATAACGGCAACTGGAATCACAACGCTGAACACCGTCGAGGCGTAGAATACCGCGACAACAAAACACGCGATCAATTTCGCGCTAATTCAGGCAGCCGAGATCAACAACGAAATGATTTTCGGGGCAAAGCCGATGCATCACGCGGTGATTTAAAAAATGTAGATCGTAGCTCAGTCCAAAATCAGCTGAAAGAGGCGGATCGCAAAGAGAACAGCAATCGAGAAAGAAACGCCAATCAAAGCGGGCAACGCGATCGTGCCAGCACGTCTGATCGGGCCGGCCAGATCGACCGCAGCACTATCGATCGCCCTAGTACCTCAGACCGATCCGCAGATAAAAGTGGTCTAGCTAGCCAAGGTCAGCGTGATGTGAAGCAGCCTTCGAACCAAACCAGCCGTGATACAAATCGCTCTAGTGCATCCCATGATAACGCGTTTAGTGGCGCCAGCAGTGGCCAAGCTAATCGTGCAGCAAGTACACGCGGTAGCAGCTCACAGCGCAGCATGTCACGACCAACACGTTCTGGCGGCCGCCGATAAGGAGTTATGCAATGAAAATTAAATATTCTATTCTGTTCGCTTTGGCACTACAGCAATCCGTTATGGCAGCTCAGCCATTTGCCAGCCCTGAACAAGCGGGTGATGCACTACTCCAAGCGGTGGAGCAAAAAAACACCCAAGCATTACAGACCATTTTTGGGAAATCGAGCCTAGATCTCATTCGCTCAGGCGATAAAGTGGACGACGCCAATTTATATCTTGAATTTGCAACTCAATTTCGCGAAGCGCACCAATGGACCGCTGTGAGCAGTCAACGCGCCGTTTTAGAAATTGGCAAGGATAAAAACCCTTTCGCGATTCCATTGGTAAAAAATAAAAACCAGCAATGGACATTTGATATTCAGGCAGGTCGTGCAGAGCTACTGACTCGGCGAATTGGCCTTAATGAACTCAGCACCATCGAGTCGATTAAAAGCTATACCGCAGCTCAGAGCGAGTATTATTTAATGCGGCCTGAAGGCAATAATTTATTGCATTATGCCGATCGCTTCACCAGCTCGCCAGACCGCCGCAATGGCCTGTATTGGCCAGCAGGTTCTGGCAAAGAAAGCCCACTCGGCCCCTTCTTTGCGAGCGCAGCCAAAGAAGGCTACAGCCTGCAAAACACGCCCTACCATGGCTACCATTTTAAAATATTGAAACAGCAAGGCCCAGCAGCAACGGGCGGCGCGTATCAGTACACTGAAAATGGCAAAATGTTTGGTGGATTTGCCATCGTTGCTTGGCCTGCCAAATATGGTCGTTCCGGCGTAATGAGCTTTATTAGCAATCAAGATGGCGTGATTTATCAGCGCAATCTCGGTAAAAACACCGCTGACACGGCGCAAAAAATGACCCGCTTTAATCCAGAACAAGGCTGGGAAGTGGTTCAATAGTCTGCAAGCAATATATGTTAAGAATCCCCCATTGCTATTCAGCTGGGGGATTTTTAATTTCCGTCCTCCAGATAAAGCATCATGTATTCAATTGTAGCTATTGATTAACCACAGCCATAACAACATGCCCGCCAATCCTAATTTCAAATCCAGAGAAAATCACCATCCGTCATCTCAATCCAATCTCATGACGCCAATAGCGCAAAAAAACCCACTAAGCTTTAAAGCAATGGCAATATGCAAAAAATTGGAGCACAACCATGTATCAACGTATTGTGGTACCGATTGACAATAGCGACACCGCGACGGCTGCCTTTGAACACGCACTCGCGCTGGCTAAATTAGCCGGCAGTCGCATCCATTTAGTCCATGTCGAAGACGTTTCGCGCCCAACGGTCGCCGCCGCCGTTCTACCCGGACTTGAGATCCCAAAATACAACGAGCAGCGCCAAGTCAACATCAATCACAGCCTAGGCCTACTTGAACACTTAGCGCATGATGCTGCGCAAGCCAGCGTGCCGTGCAGTACCCAGCTCATTGAGCAATGGGGCGGCAATCCTGCAGATACGCTACTGAAAGCCGCTGCCGACTTTGACGCTGATCTGATTGTGATGGGTACGCATGGTTATTCTGGTTTTATGCGGCTGATTTTTGGCAGCGTAGCAGAAAGCCTACTCCATCACACCACAATCCCAGTATTGATGTTGAAAAAACCTAATACTGATGAAAGTTAATCCCTCACTTGGATTAAATCTATTCAATAGCTGGATGTATATGGTTATAGGCCTTGATTAATAACAACTCTAGCCATATACAATCGATCGACAATTCACTCAAATGACAGAAACTTGAGCTAACTGCACTTCAAGTTTATCAATCTTGCGCCATAGCCACTCTTCATCATCCCAATGCGTAGCAGCGGCGTGTTTGATATCGTCAAATAAACTGAAATACGCCAAGCGTGTACGCAGACCGGCATCTTGCGGTGCTTTGGCAAGATAGGTTTGTAGCAATTTGAAATCGGGGCGCACATCAGGCAAATGGAATAAATCCAAATCACGATGGGCAAAACGAGCATGACAGGGATCAATCACACCACATAGCCGTTGTGAATCTGGATCAACCAAGAAATTCGCCGCGTGGCAATCATCGTGAATCAAGGTTGGCAAGGTGTCCACAGACCGTGGCAAGTGTTCAAACTGCGCTGCCAAGCCGATAATCCGCTCGCGTAGATTTAAGCCCAAGCGCTGCGCTGCCAAACTACTTTTCAACCACGCAACACGATTGGCCAAAAAGGCGCGGTAACTACTGGCAAAGTCGTCGTACTGGCGACCATCCAGATCACTAAATCCAGTCGGCCGTGTCATTGAATGCCAACTCAGCAGTAAATCAGTACATTCATCGGCAAAGCGGTCAATCGATACCGGCGATTCCAGCGCATGGCTAGCAGGGATGCCATCGACGTAAGTCATAATCAAAGCCTCCCCCATCTCACCTGGGGTATGCAATGCAATCACTTCAGGAACAAAAACGCCATGGCTATACTGCCGCAAAACATTTAAACCATCGGCCTCAATTTTCGCCTGACCCGGTAAGCGGAAACATTTAAGCACCGCCTTTAATCTGCCGACCTTAACCAAATAAACATCCGCATAAAAGCCGGTTATTTTCTCAACTTCTTGCGGCGTGCCCCCCAAATACTGTTGGCACAAGCGAGCCACAGGCCCTTGATCGACGATAAACATAGCCACACTCCACTTCGCGCTGGTTAGAGTGGAGCATGCACCAGACCAAGTCAGCCAGTTTTGAGCTGGCGCAAAGTAACAGAAGTTTTCATCTTTTTTGAAATGAGGGCCGCCCCATCGGCAGCCGAGTTAGGCGCCATAGTCTGTGTTGCCCGTCAGCATTGGAGCCACAAACTACACTTGATCGGACAACTCTTTTTCCATGAAAATTTCCGCCACATCAACTGACTCTGCAGCGCAGAATTAAAAGAGACTAAATTCATAAGATTGTTGGGCGTGTTTCGAATGCTTATGTCATGAGAATGTAAGGTCCATCTGGTCCGATGTCCTCGTGCAAGGCACTCCAGCCTTGTGACTTGTAGAAACGAACTGCGTTCTCGTTGGCTATGAGGCACTTGAGCCGTGCCTCATTGGCGAAGCTATTTTGTGCACCTTTTAGCAGCGCTTGACCAATACCTCGACGAGTGGCTGACGGATGAACGAACAGATTGTGCAGAAAACTGTCTGCCTCACAGATCGAGGCAAAGCCTAGAATCTGTTGATCAGATAGAGCAACAAACACCTTCTCATCCTTGGTGTGCAAATCAAAGTCAGCAGCTTGATGAAAATCGGCAGGATGCCACGTGAAAGTTGCGTTGCGTGCAGCCACGTACAAGAGGCCAAGTGCCTCTCTATCAACTTCTTCAAACTCTCGCACGAAGATTTTCATTTTGATACCTAAGGTTGAGTTAAGCCGCGCTACGAGGTGGCGTCGATTGAATCACTTATTGAAAGACAGTTGTCACTGATGTGCTTCCTGAAGGTTTGAAAGTGGAACCCATCCTGATTCCAAACTGGCGGTATTCTCGCACCAGATCCAGCCGTTCAAATTCTCAAACCGAGAAGCACGGCCCCTTCTCGCACATTCAATTCTCTTGCTGTGTAGTCCTCACGAGCACGAGCGGTTTTGCCATCAATGACTTCAATGATTTGTACTGGAACCCAACCGCCTTTTTGCCCAGAAGTATCACAGAACAACCAGCCATCCCAACCCTCTGGGCCTTCATATTTCTCACCCACAGCAAGAGGAGCCCCTTTCGTAAAAGTAATTGGCTCAGGGTACTCGCTCGTATGATCTTGGATGACAAGGTACTTCTTGATTTCTATGCGCACACCCTTCGGACAAACATATTAATAAACGCTTTATGATCATGAGCTGCAAGTAGCTAACACACAATCGATCAAACACGTCAATCTTTCAGCAACATCAAGGGCGTTGTCGCGGCCAGCAGTCGCAAGCGCCGCCACACGGTGAGCGCGGCCAATAGCATACCGGCGAGTAGCGCATACAGCGGCAAGAACCAGTTGATGCTCATCGGCAGCTTGAGCAAATACGTCGCTAACCACCAGCCAGTTCCACTGGCGCAAAGACCCGCAATTAGCCCAGCGACCGCACCGACGAGCAAACTTTCCACCCACCACACCGCCGCCAAGCGCCGTGATGTCGCGCCGAGTGCGCGCATAATTGCCGCTTCGCGACGCCGTTCACTTTCAGTCGTATCCAATGCCGCAATCAACACCGTCAACCCTGCCAATACGCACAGCACCAGCACCAAACGCAGTGCCGAACTGGCCAGCGTAATCACCCGCTGTACTTCAGCCAGCACTTGACCGACGTCGATGATAGTGATGTTGGGCATGGCCTTCACCCAGCTGGCGATAAATTGCGCCTTGGGTGAATTTTCAGGCAAATGAAAACTACTGATCCAACTGGTCGGTTGCTCGCTCATCAAAGCAGCACTACCGGTCACAAAGAAATTCACCCGAAACGATTCCCACGCCACTTTGCGCAAATTCATCACCGGCGCGGTGACGGGTATACCCGCCACATCAAAGGTGAGTTTATCGCCCAAAGCAATACCCAATGTCTCAGCCAAACCCACTTCGACTGACCAGCCTGGCACCGACTTGTCCAAAGGGATGCCGGCAACAATCTCACCTTGATTGGCCCATTCATCGGCAATGCTCAGATTAAACTCGCGCTCGGCCAAGCGCTGCGCGCGTGGTTCTGCATACTGTTCGCTCTGAACGACAATGCCATTTAAAGCAGTCCAACGGCCCCGAATCATCGGCAACAATTTGGGTGCGGCTAAACCGTGTTGAGTAAATTGTGTCGCGACGGATTCTCTTTGTTCAGGCTGAATATTCACCGCAAAATGATTCGGCGCATCCGCTGGAATTTGCCGTTGCCACGCCGCGAGCAAATCACTCTGCACCACGGTGAGCAGCGCAATCCCCATCAAACCCAAGGCTAATGCACCGAGCTGCGCCACCACTAAACCACGTTGCCGTTGCAATTGTCGCAAAGCGATTTTGGCCGTTGCGCCCGGCAACACCGCTTGCAAGCCACGCAAAATCAACAAACCCAAGCCACCTGACAATAGCAAAGCCAGCAGCACGCCTGTCCCAACCATCGCCGCCAATTTCAAATCGCCCGCAATCACATACAGCAAGCCCAGCATCAAGCCGCCGGTCACTGCCCATTGCACACTGACTTTAACGCTCGGCTCGATCTCTCGGCGCAATACGCGCAGCGGTGGCGTATCAGCCAGCGACAGTAAAATCGGCCCCGCACTGCCCAGCAACAGCAATAAACCCAGCGTTGATGCCAAAATCCACGGCAACAGGCTCGCCGCCGGCAAGGTCTGCGGCAAACTCGATTTAAGTACAGCTAAGAGTGCGGCTTCAGCGCCCCAGCCCAACGCGCCACCCAATACCGCCGCCAGTAGCGCGACCAAAATCAGTTGCGCCAACAAAATCGTCCGAACTTGGGCGCGCGTTGCGCCAAAAGTGCGTAGCAAGGCCACCGTATCGTAATGCCGCAAGGCAAAGCGCCGCGCCGCCAAAATCATCGCCACCGCCGCTAAACACCCCGCCAGCAAGGCCGCCATTTGCAAAAAGCTACTGGCGCGATCGAGTGCGTCTTTGAGTTCAGGCCGCGCTTCGCGCACATTTTCGAGTTGCTGGCCACGCTCCAACTGCGGCGTCACTTGCGCCCGCCACGCGCTCAATTTTTCTTCGTCACCCGCCAGTAATAAACGATACTTCACCCGACTGCCAAAGCCCAATAAACCGCTAGCGGCCAAATCGCTCTGATTCATCATCAGCCGGGGTTGCAAGCTCGAGAAATCAAATCCAGCATCAGGCTCACGCTGCAAGATACCTACTACCTGTAATTGCAGCAGACCAATACTCAGGCTGTCTTTGACAGCAATACCCAACATGGCCTGTAGACGGGAATCGATAAAGACTTGCCCAGCCTGTGGCGCTGCGGTGCGCTGGCCACCTTGCAGTAATAAGTCACCCCGCAGTGGATGCAAATCACTAATTGCTTTTACTGAGGCCAAAGTGCTTTGTTCACCAAAACTCGCCATCGACGGAAAGGTCGCCGTGGTGGCGACCTGTAAACCTTGCTGCTGGGCGAGTTGGCTTAAGCTGGGTTTAATCGCGTGATCGGATACCAGCACCACATCGGCGGCCAATAATTGATTGGCCTGCCCCAGCAGCAAACCTTGCACCCGTTCGCTAATCGAGCCGACGCTGGCCAGCGCAGCAATCGCAATCGTCAACGCCAACAGCAAAGTACGAAACTCACCCGCCGCGAGACTGCGACGAAACAGGGTGCGGGTAATATTGAATAAACTCCGGTTCATACTTGACTGATTCATAGACGACTGATTCATAGACCCAAGCCCTGTGACTCAATCATCGCGCCAGCGGCGAGCCGCAAGCGGCATTGGCAGCGTGCCGCCAAGGTTTCGTCGTGCGTCACCAGCACCAGCGTGGTGCCCGCTGCACGATTGAGGTCAAACAATAGGTCGGCAATGATTTCACCGGTGGCAGAATCCAAACTACCCGTCGGTTCATCGGCGAACAAAATTTGTGGCCCCGGCGCAAACGCGCGCGCCAGTGCGACGCGTTGTTGCTCGCCACCCGACAGTTGTCGCGGCGTATGGTTGAGCCGCGCCGCAAGGCCGACTTTTTCAAGCCATTGCTGGGCGATGTGTTCTGGATTTTTATGCCCGGCCAATTCCAGCGGCAGCATGACATTTTCTAGCGCGGTTAAATCGGGCAGCAGTTGAAACGATTGAAATACAAAACCCGCCGTTTTGCCACGCAGCAGCGCCCTACCGTCTTCATTCAATGAACTCAATGGCGTGCCAGCGAGTTCGACTTCACCGGAACTGGCCACATCCAATCCTGCCAACAACGCCAGCAAGGTCGATTTACCCGAGCCAGAGCTGCCGACAATCGCTAAACTGGCACCACGGGCGACACTAAAGCTTAAGTCGTGCAAAATGGTCAGTGCCGCTTCGCTGGTTTGCACCGTTTTACGCAACTGCCGCACGCAAATCATCGCTGGTAGATTATTTTGAGCGTTATTTTGAACGCTATTTGAATGGGGAGTGGTCATGAAAACAGTTATCCGCGGGCAAGGATTGATGTGGTTGGTGAGCGTGGCTGCCGCCTGCTTGCTCAGTAGCGTGGCCGTAGCGGCAAAATCGCAAACCATTTTAGTCTTTGGCGATAGCTTATCCGCCGGTTACGGCATTAAAGCCGAGCAAGCGTGGCCGGTATTACTCGAAGCGGAACTCAAACGTCGTGGCAAAAATTTCACGGTGGTGAACGCGAGTTTATCGGGTGAAACCACCGCCGGTGGCCGTTCGCGCTTTGCGGCGATTAGCCAAAAATATCCAGCACAGTTAGTGATTGTCGCCTTAGGCGCGAATGACGGCCTACGTGGCTTGCCACCGAAAGTCATGCAAGACAATCTGGCCCACATCATTACTACTGCTCAAGCTGCTGGCAGTAAAGTGCATTTAGTCGGCATTCAAATGCCGCCCAACTATGGCCCACAGTTCACCCAAGCTTTTGCGGCCACCTACCCTGCATTGAGCCAGCAATTCAAAACAAGTTTCACGCCTTTTTTATTGGCGCCAGTGATTCAAAATAATGCGATGTTTCAAGCTGACCAATTGCACCCCACCGCAAAGGCGCAACCGCTGATTATGCAGGGGATATTAAGCGATCTACAGCAGCAACAAAAATGGCTATTTAAGTAGGTATATTGATGTAGGCATCACATAAAATCGCCTACATCAACATACCCGAACACCAAGAACTTGGTACAGAAAAACTACATCTAAATACTAGGCTCGACTAACTTCACAACCTGCCTTACACCCGAAGTTGACGCGGCCACATTGGCGATTTGATTCGCCACTTCAGGCGTTGCGACCCCCAATAAATAGACGACGCCCCGCTCAGTGATCACTTGCACATGGACGCTCGCACCGTCTGGTACTTGCAGCATCACCGCACTTTTAACTCGCGTCGTAAGCTGCGTATCATTCATGCGGTCAACTGCGCTCGAAGGCGGAGCAAGCACCGTCTCGTCATGCAATTTGCGGGTCTGTGCAAAGCTCTTAGCGATGCTCGCCGCCTTCTGCTGTGCCTCAACGCTCGGCAACTCGCCAGTGAGTAAGACCACACCGTTAAAGGTATTCACATTCACATGCGCCAACTCTTTCCACTGATCGACGACTTTGGCACTAATATTGGCACCGAGACTGGTGTCTTCTTTAATCATTGCCGTTTTACGCGGATCAGAACCAATCCAAGCACCAATCGCGACACCGCCGACCACCACCAAAGGCACACAAGCTGAAAGCCCCAAGCTGAGCATTAAAGCGGATAAAACCACGCTACGTTTCATCAATCACCCCCAAGCAGCATAAAGTCAACGGCATCACACATCGCATGGATCGCAGTGATATGCACTTCTTGAATGCGAGCGGTACGTGGATGCGGCACACACAAATGCACATCGTCGCCAGTTAGCAAATCCGCAATCTGTCCACCATCACGCCCAGTTAACGCGATTACCGTCATATGCCGATCATGTGCGGCATGAATCGCAGAAATCACGTTGGCCGAATTACCCGACGTTGAAAGCGCCACCAAAATATCACCAGCGCGACCTAGTGCATGCACTTGCTTGGAAAACACCAAGTCAAAATCATAATCATTGGCAATCGCAGTGAGGGCTGACGAATCCGTTGTCAACGCAATGGCTGGCAAACCCGGACGTTCACGCTCAAAGCGGCCGACCATTTCCGCCGCAAAATGCTGTGCATCGGCAGCCGAACCACCGTTGCCACACGCTAAAATTTTGCCGTCGGCAATCAAAGACTGCACGATTTTTTCGGCCGCAGTTGCAATCGCTGGCGACAGAGCGCCCATCGCCAACTGCTTGGCTTCGATACTTTCTACAAAATGTTGCTGCACGCGCTGTATCAAATCCATGGGTTTTCCTTTTTTTTGCGTACGTCAAACGTACTATTTATTGCATCAGTTGCTTTAGATATGGGGCTAATCGGCTTGGATACAATCTTTTAACCAAACCAATTGATCACCATCAATACAAATGGCATCAAATCGACACGGCGGCAGCGGCGAAATAGACTGTAAATACGTTTGCGCCGTCCGAATGAGTTTTTCTTGTTTGCGATACTGAATGCTGCTGGCCGCACCACCAAAATTGAGATTAGTGCGTGAACGAACTTCAATAAAGACCAGTGTTTTACCATCGCGCGCGATTAAGTCAATTTCGCCAAAACGGCAGCGCCAATTGCGTTCAACAAGCTTTAAACCTTGCGCTGCAATGTAATCTGCGGCGTATTGCTCCGCAGCTGCGCCGCGCGCATTCATTATTTGCTCAAACTCATGGTACGCGTAACCAAATTGCGCTTGACGACGCGATCGTCGCCGATCGTCAATACGCCCGTCACACCATCAATAGCGGGTGCATTTTGTGGATTTATCGTCAATTGGGCAGCAAGGCGCCAAGCGTCAATCCCCATCGCAAATAATCGCTCGACATCATTTGATGGGCTGCGAATACGATTGTATAAATCAAAACCATCGGTATCAGGCATCGCGATCCATGGCATATCGACAAATCGAACACCCGTTAAATCGACTAATGCGGTTCGCCCTAAGCGACTCGAATCAATCTGGCTCGTACCATAAACGGTCAAGTCATTGCCAACGTAAGGGCGCACCAAACGTGCAGCCTTACCATCCATCGCAAGGAAAATCGCATCCACATTGGCTTCATTCATTTGTGCGCGTAACTGCGCCGCATCACGGCGCGCATCTGCCACGGTAATAACCAGCGGATCTGCTTGATTCAGATTTCGCCATTCCTGCACAAAACCCTGCGCCATTCTTTGGCTGAGCGCATCGTTCACCTGCAGCACCATCGGGCGAGCAAACTGATTTTGTAGCATCAGCTGCGCCACTTGCCCAGCTTCAGCTTCAACAGACAAGCTAAAACTATACAAATTAGCTTGCTGCAAAGTTGTTTCATCAAAACTATTTAATGCCAACACCGGAATCGTCAATTCTGTGCTGTCCGAGAAATAATTCATCGCCGAC
>CAUPHX010000048.1:0-12476 GCA_963511125.1 uncultured Deefgea sp.
AAGCTGATGGCTTCTACACATCGCTGAAGCACCAAGTCGCCCGCATCGTGCCCATACTGGTCATTCACGGGTTTAAAATTATTCAAGTCCAAATAGAGTAAAGTCCCACGTTCACCTGCCGCCAGTTTGCAACCTAAGGTATCAAAGAGTGCACGACGATTTCCAATGCCCGTCAGCTCATCTTGGTAGGCGAGGTGATGCAGTGTATCTTGCAGATCTTTACTGCGTTTGATTTCATCACTAAGCTGAGTAATCAACTCGGTGCGGCTATTCATTACCCGCAAAAAAGCGTGCCCAATCAAGAAAAATCCAGCGGCAAAAAACCATCCATCCAATGAGTCCGCCATTTCTCCTAGCTGCGATTTTTTTATGAGCAACGTGTCAAGATAATCAAGTAAATGCCCAAACCAAAAAATAGTGACGCCAATAAAAAAGGGTCGAAGCAATGCCGTTTGATGGTTTAAATCCCGCCATAAGATGACAAATACTAATGTCGTTAGCAAAAGCCCAAATAGGTCATGTGCCTCTGAAACAGGCAATAATTCTAATAACAATCGAGCAAATAAAAGCAGCGCCAACCACTGCCAAGATTTTAGTTTATCCATAAATCAACTCGATCTGTATGCTTATCAATAAGACAGTCAACATAGGAACCGTTGTGTCCGTTCTCAATGTGCAAATGAAACACGACGATCAACTGCAGATATTGACTCTAGCACATCGCCTACAATCCACATGGATGTAGCGCATCAATTCCAATTGAGCGGCTACGTAGACCAAAGTGACGCAAGCATTTTATTAAAAAAATAATCGTAAAATCGCCACCGCATTACGGTCGTATTTTCACGGTCATTGTGACCTGAGTCATTGGTATTCTTGCTGCGGGATGAACATTTCCGGCATGATCATCGCCGTTCATACCGCGACGGGTACAGACGGCTAATGATGACGATTTTTCTGAATATCAATTTCTTTCACAGCAACTGAATAATCAGATCAACCTACGTTCAGGCTCACTCAGATGCAGAAATTTTGTCAATAGATCGCGGGGCGGCGCGATTGAAATCGCTTTGAGCATCTGACCTACGTTCCCTCGGTGATAACATCCGTGGGTAATGACATGAAATAGCATTTCTTCCCGAGTCATCGTTCCCGAATCACCATCTGTGAATTTGAAAGTGATGCGCTCGCTCAAATCATCAGCAGAGATTGCTGAAATATATTGCTCGAACCAAGCGTCAGTCTCGGCAACGGCAAATTGCAGCTCAGCCAATTCTGGGGTCGCCTGAGTGTTGGTCGATGAATAGCCGTGCAGATCGCCAACAAGATGCGCCTTGAAGATATTGTCCACGACATAAATATGATTCAGCATCCTGATTGCGGCATGCAACACCGCGGCATTGTCATCGGAGCCAACCGTAGCGAGTAAATTAAACAATTCATTGTTGGCCCAAGATTTTTGGGCAAAGAGAGCGGAAAATGAGTTCATTAGTCCGTTGTTTTTCCTTTTAACTCAGCAAGTTTTATTCTTGTACTGCGATCTTAGCGGCTTATTCCTCCGCACAACTGGCAATGTACGCTTCATTTATCAATCATTGATGTTCAATCTTTTCGATGTTTTTTACATCAAGCGAAAAGCGTAATACACAACCATACCGAGGGCGATACCGAGCATCAGTTTTTTGCTACGCCAAACGATGAGGCCTGTCGCCATCGCGCCCGCGAATTGGGGACTGAACGCTTGCCATTGCCCGTGCGGAATGAATATCTCAGGAACGATAATCGCCGTTAATACGGCGACCGGCACATACGCTGCGGCTTGGCGTAGTTTGGGTGGAAAACGCTCGCCGACGCCAGGCAGAAAAAAAGATACACGCAAGCCGTAAGTCACCAGCGCCATGCAGAGCAGCAATAAAATAGTCGTTAGTATATCCATCAAGACTTTTCCTTTAGATGCATAGCGGCCAATACCCCACAGAATACAGCCAGCAATAAACCCGTGTTATACGGCAGACCGTGTGCCAACAAAGCGGTTACCCCAGCGACCAATGCACAAACCACTTGTGCACGCGTAATCAGCAGCGGCACAACGATGCCAGTAAAAGTGGCAACCATCGCAAATTCCAAACCCCAATGTTGCAACTCTGGAATGTTCTGCCCCAACACAATGCCGATGGCAGTAAAGCTGACCCAAGTCGTGAAATTGACCACACCAGAGCCAAACATCACCGCATCAAGCGGTGCAATCTGGCGACTGGCTGCGCTTTGCACGACGGCAAAAGTTTCGTCAGTCAGAAAAAACGCCAAGGCGGCGCGGCGCAGGAAAGGCAGGTGCGCAAACGGCATTTGCAAGGTGGCGCTATAGAGCGCATGGCGCAGATTGACAATTAAGGTTGTAAATACAATCACCGGCAGCGCAGCGCCTGCGGCAAGTAAGCTCAGCGCCAAAAACTGGCTCGATCCGGCATAAACCAACACCGACATCGCCAGCGCAGCCCACGGCGGCAAGCCCGCAGGCCCGGCGAGCGTGCCAAAAATTAGCCCAAACGGCGCAACACCCATTTGCAGCGGTAAAGTGTCAAGCGCGCCGATTTTAAAGGCTTGCCCAAAAGTAGAAGTCGATGAAGTCATCCCCACATCGTATTGGAATTAAGCAATTCTGACTAGCGTCACACTAAAAACTGACAGCCATAAAAATGGGCGCTCAATGCGCCCAAATGAATACACCGGAGAAAAACTGTTATTTCTTGCCGTTCAAACTTTGACTCAAGCTATTAAGCAAGGTGAAATCGGCATCGTCCTGCGTAATTTCCCAAATCATCACACCACCCAGTTTATTGGCTTTCACAAATTTGACTTTTTCGGCCAAAGAAATCGGATCGTCAAAGGTAAGCAACTCTTTTTTCCCCGCGTGATATAGATACGGCGCGTTGCCTGCTTCTTTACTCCGGTAGGCTTTCCAGCCGCTGGCTTTGGCGTAACGCGTTTGGAAATCACCCCACGTTGCCACGCCCTGCTCGGCTTCGTCTTTTAATCCAGCGCCACTCATCGGCTGCGCCAAGCCATCGCCTTTTTCCCCAACGGCAACGCCACCCAAGCCACGCACATAAAACGGCACGCCCAACACCAGTTGCGCTGGTTTTGCGCCTTGCGCAAGGAAGTATTCAACCGCCTTGCTCGTCGACAGCACATTGCCATCGGGATCGCCGGGAACAGCGTGCAAGCTGGCTTGCAAGGTCGTTGTTTTGCTCCAACCGCCAGCGCGGTCATACGCCATCAAGTTCACCCAATCGAGCAGCGGCAGCGCCGACTTCATGTCGTAGCCTCCCATCACCCAGCCGCCATTATTGGCAGGCACAGCAACGGTCAGGAAATACGTTTTTTTATCCGCCTTGCCTGCCGCATCCAAGCCCTTGCGCAAATCGCGCAGTAGGCTAACCCAATTTTGAAAATCAGCGGGCGACGCGTCCGCAGCGTAATCGCCCCCCGTTACTGGATGCTCCCAATCTAAGTCCAAACCCACGCATTGCGAATCACGCATAATGCCAATTGCGGATTGAACCAACTTATTGCGCCCCGCTTCGGTGCGCGCGGTTTTGGCGATATTGCGCGAGCCAGTCCAGCCACCAATTGCCCACATGCAATTAAAATCAGGGTTCGTTTTTTTGGCTTTGGCAAACTGCGCCTGCCATAAATCTGCGCCTGCCTTGGCCGCTGCGGGAATAAACGCAGTGCCTTCTGGGTTCACTTCAATGAAAGACAAAATACCGTAGTTCAATTTGGATAATTGCGGGCCGACTTTCGCCACCACAGCCGCATCGCGCCACGTTGGTAAATAGGAAATGAGTTTTTCTGCTGCCAATGCTGATGTTGACGACAAGCAAAACGACGCAGCGAGTGCCAATGCACTAAAACCAGTTGATGGATTAATTTTCAAGACAGTCTCCTCAGCGATCATTGCTTGTCGCCATTTTAAAATGATCTGGGGAGTATATCGCGCCGGAACTCTACAAAAATAGTATCGTGAGCAATACGGTGTGAGATGCAGCACTAAACACTAATCGAAACCGAACTTGCTTCAGTTACGCTAGCCATACTTTCGCCTGTGGCGCTGTATTCGGTCGTTGCTTCGGCTAAATTGCTTTGCGCGATGGCGGCGGGTGCGTCTTCCAATGCTTTGTTCATTTCATTGATTGCGGCCTGCGCTTTTTTCTCGTCTTCGGCTTTTTTAGTTTCTAACTTAATCAGCATTTTAATTTGCTGCATCAGTGATTTTGCCTCAGCCAAGAATTTACTATCACCCGCGCTTAAACCTTTTTCTGAATTCAAATTCACCGTCGGCGATGTGGCCGCCTGCGCCAAAACGGCTTTAGCACTTTGCTCTGCCGCCTTCACCTCCGCCCTTGAACCTGTTTCGCTGATACTCGCTGCACTCGCCACCGAGGCGACTGTAGCGGCCTGTGCTGTACTCGATGCGGCATCACCCGTTGTCGCTGCCGCATCCGTAGTCGCAGCACTGGTCGGCGTAATATTAAATTGCGGCGTATTGACCTCAGACGCGCCACTCGATCCACCATACGCTCGAACCGCCGCGGCCAGCTCCTTGGCTAAACTAATCGCCGCCGCCGGACTACCTTTGCCGATACCGGCAAATTTCAGCATGGCATCAAGCCGCATTTTCAGCTCGGCAATTTTAGCGGCAGCAGCGGATTTACGCGAACTCGATCCCGATTGACTGATCGATTTCGGCCGTAAGTTCTCAAGTAGCTTTTGCTGTCCATCGCCTAAACGCTGCGAATCACGCTCGGTACCCGCATTGAACGTTAAAAATTGCTTTAGATTGAGTGAACTAGGGATCTGCATGATGAAATCCATTGAATTAAGGCCCGATAAACACCTTATCGGCATTTTGCCGTAAATACTCAGTCAAACCTTTCTGAAAATGTAAAACGCCACCGCAAAGGGTGGCGTTCTTATACGAACTCAGTACGAATACTTAATCGCGACTGCTGCCAGTAAAGGCCATAATGATGCTGAGCAAACTAGTAAATACATTATAGATATTGAGGTACAAGCTCAATGTCGCGCTGATGTAATTGGTTTCACCACCATTCACGATGCGGCTTACATCGTACAAGATGTAGGCAGAGAAAATCATCAAAACGACGGCAGAAATCGCCAGTGATAGCGCAGGAATCGCGAAGAAGATATTTGCGACCGCAGCTAACAACACCATAATCACCCCGATAAACAAGAATTTACCCATAAAGGAAAAGTCTTTTTTCGTTACCGTTGCGATGGTCGCTAGCGTGAAGAAAATCGCCGCAGTACCAATCGCAGCCATGCCGATCATTTCTGCGCCATTGCTAAATTTCATCGCTGATTGCAAGATTTGGCTGAGCCACAGTCCCATAAAGCCGGTGTAACCCAAGAGCAAAAATACACCCGCGCTGCTGTGTTTGGTTTTTTCAATCGCGTAAAACGCACCGAAACTCACCAACATGAAAATCCCAAAGCCCGTAAAGCCGCCCAAGCGGAAGTTGAGCGACATACCGAGCAATGCACCCGCTGCGGTTGGCAACATGGTCAATGCCAATAAGAAATACGTGTTACGTAATACTTGGTTGCGTGCTGCAGCCAACGCGCCGCTATTCATTGCAACTGAGTTTTGATTAAATTGGTTAAATTGATTAAACGATTGCATCATGAACCTCCCTAAATGATTCGTGGTCGTACTGTATCACCAGCTAGGAGAGTCTCAAAGCAAAAAAGTTTCATACTTTCAATAAAATTCAGTTAAACAGCATGGGAAAAGCAGCGGCTAATTTGAGGTGCTCCAATTGCATGATGTCTGCCTGCTGCCAACGCGGCTTGCTGCTGCGATCAAACAAGGTGGAGTAAATGCCTGCGCTAAAGTCGCCATAACGTAAACACGCCGCGCTGACTTGCGTTTCCAGTTGCACCGTCTCAGGAAAACTCAGTGCTTTACAGTGCTGTTGCAAAGTCCACGCCAGCCAAAGTGAAGTTGGCGATGCTTTATCAATACGCTCTGCGGCATGCACCAGCCACGGATCGCTTGATTGAGCGAACACACTCAATTCAACACATCGTTCCTCAACCTCAATCCCCTCACGATCTTGCAATAATCCATGATGCGCTGCCAAATGAGACGCCGCTAATTGTGGGGCTGATTTTTGCAGCGCCAAAAAGTCACTCAGCAGCGCCGCGTCGCTCACATCACCCTGCCAAGGTAATGCTGCCAAACCCTCAATCACCGAATGCCGCGTAACATCGGGCAAGGCCCATTGCGCAGCACCCGTTAGTAGCGCGTCCGCCGCATTGATTGCCGCACCGGACAGCGCCAAAAATTGCCCGTAGCCCGCCAGTTCAGGCAACCAACGACTCGCCGCCACATCCGGAAACAAGCCAATTGCCGTTTCTGGCATGGCCAATTTGCTCGACTCGGTCACCACCCGATGGCTCGCCGCAGCAAATAAGCCCCAACCACCGCCCATCACAATGCCATGCCCCCACGCCAAAACCGGCTTTGTATATTCACGAATCATTTGGCAGAGCGCGTATTCTTCGGCAAAAAACGCATCGCCTTGCGCGACTTGTTCTGCTTGAGACATCGACCCTGGCTGCGTCATCGCTTCATACAGCGCTTTTAAATCTCCGCCCGCGCAAAACCCTCGTTCTCCAGCCCCCATCAACACAATCGTAACCACATCATCACGCGTCTGCCATTGCTGCAAAGCTTGCGTCATTTGCCGCACCATGCTCAAGTTTTGCGCATTAATTCTTTCGGGCGCGGATAAGGCCAAAATCCCGAGCTGCATGTCGTGCTTCACTGGCATCAGTCGAACATGAATCGTCATTTCAACTCCTTGATAAGGGTCTGTTGACGATTGGTTTCCCAGCCGCGTTTGCGCGGATATTGGCCTGAGGCAAGGCACGAAGCGCGCAGCGTAGTCATTCTACGCCAGCGCTTTGTAACACAGCATCAGGCCAAAAGCCGCCAAACCCGAAGGGCTGGGCGCTTTTCGCGGCGACTCCGCGTTGTAGCAAGCTCACATAGAATGACTATGCATCGCTTACTACGCCTTGATTCGCCGCGAAAATCGCTCCAGCGCGGCGGAATACCAATCGTCAACAGACCCTTGATTGCCTTTAATCAGGCGAGTTATCTGATTTTTGCAATTGAGCCTATGCTGAAAATGGCTGCTCAGCCATTAGGAAAACCGCCATGCTCACTGCTTTTTTCAGTGCCACCCTCACATTAGCTGCGATGCCCATCAGCCCAGATCAAGACACTCAATGGTCGGTGCGCCTGACGAGTGCCGCCAAGCAAGAGGCCGGTAATCCGTGGAACGCGGCAGTTTTATATTGCCAAGCCGCAAGGCACGGCATTACCGAAGCGCAATATCGTTTAGCAATGCTGTACGCTTTTGGCTTGGGCGTGCCTGAAGACCGCGCTGCGGCGGCGACTTTGTTCTCGATCGCTGCCGAGCAAGGTCATTATGAATCACAAAAAATGCTCGAAACCATCCGCATCAGCGCGCACCGTTTACCCGCCTGCGTAGAGTCCAACACCGCCCCTGCCCGCGCACCAATGCCACCACCGATGGATATGAAGATGTTCAGCGCCAATCAAAAAATGGTCGCCAAAATCATCACGCAAGTCGCTAGCTGGCATGGCGTCGATCCCAATTTGGCGATGAGTATTGCCAAAGTGGAATCCGGTTTGAATGCGCATGCAGTTTCACCCAAATCGGCGATGGGCGTCATGCAGCTCATTCCAGATACGGCAGTGCGATTTAATGTTAAAGATGTGTTTAATGTCAGTCAGAATGTGAAAGGGGGTGTGCGTTATTTACGTTGGTTGCTCGATCGCTACCAAGGCAATGTGGCGCTGGTGGCCGCGAGTTATAACGCCGGAGAAGGCAAAGTGGATCGCTATCGCGGCATTCCACCGTATCCAGAAACGCGGCAATATGTAAAACGCGTACTGACGCTGTATCCGTATGCAGTCCATCAAACCGAAAATGACCGCTATCGGGATATCAATGTGTTTCCTGAACAAAAAGCAGCAAAGAAACATCGATAATGGGTATATAGATATAGCCATTACTCATCAATGGCTACATCAACATACCCAATAAATCTAATTTTCGTCCTGATCCCATTCATCTTGCGTCGCTTCAGCATCGGCTTGCGCTTTGGCGATTTCTTTACGTTGACGGCTCGCGTCCCCCAATACTGTGTCGTAATGCAGGCGTTGCTCAGCGGTCATTTCATGCTTAATCTTTTCCAATTGCTCCGCACCTTGATACGCAGCGAGTGGCTCCAGACTTTGAATTTTTTCAATCAATGACACAAATAATTCGGGGCTAATCGGCATCGCTTGAACTCCACTCAATTGAACAAAAAGGCCAGCAGCAATCATTGATTACTGAAAAAATACCAGCTGATTGGCTTTTCACAAAGCGCATTGGATTTAGCAAACAATGCCAGCTTGCACTGCGGAACAACTCTTTGCCAAAGGCAGATTGTCACTGGCATGGTAGCTCATCACGAGTGAATATTTAGTGGCATTGGTTTTATTTCGACTAGCGGCGTGAAACGTACGCGCATCAAATAGCACCACATCACCCGCAGCCAAAGTCGGAAATTCAGCTTTGTGCACCCAAGGCATCGCCTCTGAATGCGTAGGCAGCAAAAACTCGCGCTCATCAAACGCTGATTCTGGTAATTGCGCGGTCTGAGAATGCGGAATAAAGCCCAATCCACCATTTTCAGGGCTTTCCACACCCAAGGCGAGCCAACACGAAACCAGCTCAGGACGAGAAAAGCGCCAATAACGCAAATCTCGATGCCACAAGGTATCGCTACTAAAGCTCGGTTGTTTGGTCATCAGGCTGTTGTGATGCACTTGTGTCAAGGTGACGCTGTCGCTCGCTAACAACGCCCGCATGATGTCGATCAGCGCGGCATCGGTCGCCCAATCCATAAAAATCGGTGAGCGCGCGACCATGCCACGCAAACGGCGGATGGTTTGTCCACCTTGCGCTTCAGTTGATTCCGGCGCGCCCGGATAAGACAAACTTGCCTCTAACTCGAATGGCGCTTCACGCGCTTGCAAACATTGCATCGCGCAATCACGAATGGCATTGACTTGCTCGGCAGACGCAAACGCGCGCAGCACAACGACCCCTTGCTCGGCAAAAGCAATACGGAGTGTATTTAGATCAATGGGGTGAGAAAATTCAAGCAAGGCAGACGCTCAATTAAAATCAGCAAGACATCAATTGTACTGGAAGTTGCCCCAACCAGACCTAGTGGATTTTGCTAGTACCGCAGCACGGCAGATTAATCTTGCGGCAGCGTAATCATCGCCTGCAAGCCACCCTCAATATGATTGCTCAACGCTAAAACGCCGCCATGGGCTTGGATAATGTTGCGGGCAATCCCTAGGCCAAGGCCATGACCTTGGCTATTGCTGTGGCGACCATGCTCTAGCCGCACATAAGGATCAAACAAGGTCGACAATGCGTCCTCAGGCACACCCGGGCCGTGATCGCGAATAATAATCACGATTTTACCGACCCCTTCGAGAACCGAAATTTCGACTTTTTGACCATAAAATAAGGCGTGATCAATCAAATTAGTGAGTGCTCGCTTCAGCGCCAGCGGTTTGGCCATCACCCATAAGCCGCAACGACTAAATGCAATTTCATGCCCCGCCATTTTAGTGTCTTTGACCATTCGACCAATCATTGCATCTAGTTTTACCCGTGTTCGATTTTCATGAATATCGCTGTCTTTAACGCTTTGCAATGCGCTTTTCACCATCATATCTAGCTCATCAAGGTCTTCATGAAACTCAACTCGCAACTCTTCGTCATCCAGCATTTCAGTGCGTAGTTTTAAGCGAGTAATTGGGGTGCGTAAATCATGTGAAATTGCGGTGAATAGCTTTTCTCGGTCTTCTAAATAGCGCTGAATTCGCTCGCGCATGGCACCAAACGCATGCGCGGTGCGGATAAATTCTTCGCTACCCTCGGCGGGTAAATGCGGCGACTCGCCTTTGCCAAAAGCCTCCGCAGCCTCAGAGAGCGCCGCCAGCGGCCGCGTAATCCAGCGCACAACCACCCAGCTGAGCAGCAATACGGTAATCAGCGTCGCAAATTGCACCAGCCAACGCTCAGGTGGCATTGGATTACTATTATCCAAAAAATACGGGTCAGGCATCAGCGTTGCCAGATAGAGCCAATGACCAGGCTCAATTTCGGTTTGAATCACCAACACGGGCGCGGGGCGCGGCTCCATCAATAAAGTGTTTTTCACCCAATGATCCGGCAATTGCGCGACCGTCATCCCATCACTGGCCACCGCGAGTTCATGCGGCCAAGCAAAGTCAATTTTTAAGTCCACCAAGCGTGGCAACTCTTGCTCAAAAACATGACGTATTACCGTCAATACCTTTTCTGGCAATGGGTTGGAGGAGATACCTTTAACCTCAATCGGACTATCGTTCACATTAACGAAAAATCGCGTCCCGCCCATTTCACGCAATTGCTGAATCACCAAGGGGCGATAATTCGGTGGCAAACTTTGGAAAAACTGCACCGCACTCGCCGCACCACGCGCGATATGGTCGGCCGCTGCCGAGACTTCTTGCTCTGACTTATTCTGTAGATAATTCGCCCAAATGGCATTGCCAATCAGTTGCGAAGTCAAAACGCCAATGGTCATTACCCACAACAAGCGTGACAATAAACGCGATGGCAAGATGCGCTCCAGCCAATGCGGCGTGCTCATCAAACGCGCACGCTGACCTAAAGAGCGAATCCATTGCCAAAGCGAATTAGACATGGCTAATCGTCACCTCGGCGGATAAGACATATCCCGCACCGCGCACTGTTTTGATCTCGATTGTCGATGTTTGCCATCCGCAGACTGATTCACACTTAAACATGACTAATCGTCACCTCGGCGGATAAGACATAGCCCGCACCGCGCACTGTTTTAATCAAGTTCGGATGTTTGCCGTCGTCTTCAAGGCGTTGCCGTAAACGGCTCACTTGCACATCAAGTGATCGATCAAGTGGACCCGCATCGCGACCCCGCGTTTCTTCGGCCAATTGGCTACGATCTAAAATTTGCCCCGGATGCTCCAAAAACATTTTTAATAACTGGAAGTCAAGCCCTGTCAGTTTGATAACTTCACCATCAGGTGCCATTAACACACGCTCAACCGTATCCAAAGTAAATCCAACAAATCGATAATAACGGCCGCCCGCAGCGGGGCTATCAATGCCGGTACGGCGATGAATGGCTTTAATCCGCGCCAACAATTCACGCGGATTGTAGGGTTTTGCAATGTAATCATCCGCTCCCAATTCGAGGCCGACAATTCGGTCGGTCTCATCCGAGCTGGCCGTCAGCATCACAATGGGTACATTGCTATTTTTGCGTACCGTTTGGCACAGCGCAAAGCCATCGGTATCGGGTAGCATCACGTCCAAAATCACCAAACTGAGTTCGTCTTTATACCGCTCAAATTCGCTCAAAAAAGTCTCGCCATCAGGAGCGAGCCGCACATCGTATTGATTGCGCTCTAGATAGGCTTTGAGCAAAGTACGCGTTTTTAAGTCATCATCAACAATTAAAATTTTCCGGCTCATTCATTAGTCCTCTTTACGGTTCAAAGCGCGCACCATCGCCGCCAAGCGTTGCTGTGTTTCAGCCACTGATATTTTTTCGTCTAAATAAAAAGTCTGTATTTGCGCGACAATCGCTTCTTTAAAGGTGTCATCTGCCGCCATTCGATGCACCAAGCTCGGTGCTTGATAAGCAGTCCCCCGACCAAATGCACGCCATGAATTTTTAGCGCAGCTATCTAAACTGGCAACATTGATGTCTTTGCGTACGGGTACAGAACCCTTTAGTTTGCTGTAGCCCAATTGAACGGTGGGCGAGACAATCATTTGTGCGAAGCGTTCTTGGTTAAATTGCTGACTGTAGTCTCCTGCAAACATCACCATCGTATCCACACTATATAGATGGGCATAGTCGGTATTCGGTACCGTGACGCACGCAAAGTCGACGTCTGCGCTCAGCCCCTGCGCCATCAATTCGCCTTTCATCCAATCTCCCATCACCACCATCGCCGCATTGCCGCTGGCAAATTGCCGAGAAATATCGGTCCATGACAAATCTTTTCCTGACTTAGCCGTATAGCTGCGTAATTGCCGCAAACGCGTTAACGCTTGCGCAAAACGTGGATCTAAATACGCTTGCGGATTACGCGCAACAAATAATTCCCGATAAAACTTCACGTCCGATTCCGCCAGCACCAGCGTTTCAAATAAGGTCGCCACTTGCCAAGCTTCATTACTTTGCGCCAAGGGGGTAATGCCAGCCGCCTGCAACTGCAAAGCGATACGCTTAAATTCAATAAAGTTACGCGGCGG
>CAUPHX010000049.1:0-12171 GCA_963511125.1 uncultured Deefgea sp.
AAGCGCGATCACGATTGCGCGACAATTTGGTGGCAGGACGAAAAACTTCACTGGAGAAGTATTTTGGGCGCGTGGCTATTTTGTTTCGACGGTGGGTTTGGATGAGGCGATGGTGAGGGCTTATATCCGAAATCAAGAGAAGGAAGATGAGCGTTTCGACCAGATGAAGCTGGGTCTGTGAATCGCCGCCTTGGGCGGCACATGGTTTATTGACGCCTTCGAGGCGTTCCTCTAATAAGCCCCCAGCTTTGCTGGGGGTCATTTAACTTCATATCACGCGGCCGCCAGTTAGCTTGGCGAGCGCATTACGAAAGGTGCAACTGATGCTGGGGGTAACGCTGATATCGCACGCTTGGTTTGTGCTGTTAGCTTTAAGTCTGCTGGTGTCAACCCATCGGCTAAACGTAGGTCAAGCTCTTGTTCCCCTCGGAAATATTTGCCAAATCAGCAGTCAACTTGCTTATAGTGAGAAGGTTTTGATATTTGAAGTGGATTTTTATTTTGTATTAAAATGACGGTCTTCCGACTAAGTATGGCCGCTTGATATAAGCGTGAGTGTCATGCCCAAGGACAGATATAACTTAGATGCAAGGCGAGAGTATATGGCTTGAAGGACAGCGCATCATGGCTGGATAGTGGCTGGATGTATATACCTTGCACGCCGAGGGCAATGGTGAAAAAATACCCCGCAGCGATGGCGCGGGGCATTGGTTTGGGTAGTGTAATGCGCTTCGTTTCACTCCCTACGAACTACATTCCACGATAACTCAACGTAGCGGTAATCAGGAAAAGCATTATGGGGTAGCAACAGTGCCTTGTGGGCAGGTTTTTGGCGCTAATTTATCATTGGCGACTGTTACACCTGTCGCGCAACTCCAAACACCCGCTGCAGTACGCGACCATTTCATAATGACGCCGTTAACTGAAGCGGCACCAGCGACGGTACAACTAATTGAAGCAGAACCATCAGTGTTCACGGCGGATGTGTAAACTGTGCAACGTGTAGAGGTTGCTGCAGGAAAACCGAGCAAACTCAAAACTGGCAAGGTGTTGCCAGTCAGTGCAGTTGAATCAGCAGCTGTTATCCCTGTAGAAATTTTTTCATCAATATTGATTTTAGATGCGGTAATTTCAGCTAACGCCGTCGTTAGTTGCGCCTTGGCTGTGTAATCTTGGTAAGACGGAATCGCCACTGCCGCCAAAATACCAATGATTGCAACCACGATCATCAATTCAATTAATGTAAAACCTTGTTGTGCCTGTTTCATGTTCATTTTGAATCTCCTTGTATTTTGAGAGCCGGATGGCTGATTTTTGTTAAGCATTACTCGTGCCCGATTTAGTTGCAATAGTTGGGATGGATGGCTACATCGGTGATGGTCTCTGCTCTACTGGGATAATCACCCGTTGATTCCCCGAACCCCGCCACGGCTGGCTAGTGGGTTGGTCTTGCTCGAATTTCCCATCAATCAACACATCGATATAGCTGAGTATTTCTAGCTCTGCAATTTCCTCATAAACATACCCCGTCCAGAGCCAAATATTCTTATCTGGATAGCGCTGTTTGAACGCTTGGCAGAGTTCGAGGATGGCTTCGCGGTTGGCGGGGTGGAGGGGGTCGCCGCCGGAGAGGCTGAGGCCGTCGTGATTTTCGCAGGCTTCTAACAATTGGTGTTGAACTTGTGCCGTAAAAGGTAAGCCCGATTTTCTATCCCACGTTGATTCGTTGTAGCAGCCTGCGCAGGCATGGGCACAGCCTGTGACAAAAAGCGTCACTCGGATGCCTTCTCCATTGACGAGGTCGTGAGTGTAGTAGCGGTCGTAGTTCATGCTGTGGCGCAGGTTTCTTGGGTATTGCTCTCTTGGTATTGTTTATTATTGAGTGCAGCTATATACCCATGGTTTGGTTGGTGTGCCGAAAAATGTTTGACTCGGCGCATCACTTCTTTTTGTTTGCCGGCATTAAAAGGCCGCGCATTCGGGCTGCCGAGGTAGCCGCAGACGCGGCGGGTGACTGATAAGGTCGCGCTGTCGCTGTTACCGCAATCGGGGCAGGTGAATCCTTCGGCCGTCGCCAGTGTCTCGCCCATGAATCCGCAAGCACCGCAGGCGTCAACTGGCGTATTAGTGCCGAAATACGGCACTTTTGTGACGGCATAGTCCCAAATGCGCTCTAAGGCTAATAAATTGTGCTTCATATTGGGCAATTCAACATAAGTAATATGCCCGCCGCTGGCCAGTTCAGCGTAACCGGTTTCAAAATCGATCTTTTCAAAGGGATTCACTTTGCGCAGCACATCCAAGTGGAACGAGTTGGTGTAGTAGCCTTTGTCGGTCACTTCGGCAATCGTGCCAAATTGCGCTTGATCGAGTTTGCAGAAACGATGGCAGAGCGATTCGCTCGGTGTTGAGTACAGCGAAAAGCCAAAACCCGTTTCGGCTTTCCAGCGTTTGGTGGTCGCGCTCATCGTTTCAATCACGGTATGCAAGAACTCACGCGCGGTTGCGTTTTGTGCCGGGTGCTGGCCAAACATGAGCGCGCCGACTTCGTGCAGGCCGATGTAACCGAGAGAAATCGAGGCGCGGTCGTTTTTGAAGATGCTGATGATGTCGTCGTCAGCCTTCAGCCGAATACCAAATGCGCCTTCCATATACAAAATCGGTGCCACATTGGCTTTGACGCCTTCAAGGCGTTGAATGCGCAAATACAGCGCACGGAAGCAAACTGAAAGGCGCTCTTGGAGTATTTCATGAAAGCGTGTTTGATCGCCTTGCGCTTGAATCGCGATGCGTGGCAGATTGAGGCTGACAACGCCCAGATTGTTACGTCCGTCGAGTTGCTCCACGCCATTTTCATCACGCCAAGTGGATAAAAAGCTGCGGCAGCCCATCGGCGATACGGGCACGCTGGCACCAGTGATTTGGCGATTGAGCTTGGCCGAGATGATGTCGGGATACATGCGTTTGGACGTACATTCGAGTGCGAGTTGTTTGATGTCGTAGTTTGGGTCGGTCGGTTTAAGGTTGATGCCTTCGTCGATAAAAAACACCAGTTTAGGGAACACGGGCGTTGTACCTTCTTTACCGAGGCCTTTAATCCGTACCCGCAAAATCGATTGTTGAATGATGCGTTCCGCCCAGCTCGTGCCCATGCCAAACGAGAACGTCACGAACGGCTGTTGGCCGTTCGAGCTAAATAGCGTGTTGATTTCATACTCGCAGGCTTGAATGCCGTCATAGGCTTCTTTTTCAGTGCGCTCTTTGGCGTAGCGTTCGGGTTCGGTAATGCCATATTCATGAGCAACAGCGAGGTTTTTTTCATACGATTTCAGCACATACGGCGCGAGCGTTTGATCGATATTCGGAATCGTCGTGCCGCCGTATTGGTGGCTTGCCACTTGGGCGATGATTTGCGCGGTGACGGCGCAGGCGACGCCGACTGATTTTGGACTTTCGATTTTGGCGTTGCCTAATCTAAAGCCATTTTTTAGCATACCTTTCAAATCAACGAGGCAACAGTTGGTGAATGGTAGGAAGGGCGAATAATCGAGGTCGTGAAAATGAATGTCGCCGCTGTTGTGGGCTTCGAGGATGTCTTTCGGTAAAAAGGTGCTGGCGAACTGCTTGGACACAATCCCTGCCATCAAGTCGCGCATCACCGGAAACACATTGGCATCTTTATTGGCGTTTTCAGTGGTTGCGTCTATGTCAGTTTTATTGACCAAGCCCATCAATTTGGCGTGCAACTCAGAGCCTTGGGCGCGGATACGATCACGCTCGACGCGATACTGTATATAGATGCGCGCAACTTCTGGGTATTTCTGCATCAACGCGTCTTCAACCAGCTGTTGAATCGTCGGAATATCCAGTATCGACGGGGTCTTATTAAAAAGATCGGCTTCATTCAGCCTGCGGCATTCGTTCTCGACGTGGTTCGTGATTTGTTCAGCTAATAACTCTGGCTCAGGATAACGGGCGGCAGTGGCGGCGCGGCGGCAAGCTTCATAAATTTTGGCGCTGTCGTAGGCGGCTTTGGCGCCGTCGCGTTTAATCACTTTGAGCATGGTTTGCTGCTTCCTTTGGCGAGTTATTCAATTTGCTGATTCGCAATTTACTGATTCGTAGTACTGCTCATCACCGTGCGCGTGGCCTTACCGCAAATGTCCAAAAAGGTGGGCGAGCAAGATGCACTCGCCCCAATTGGCTCATTACTCGGTAAGCAAAAAATCACGCGGTATTACTTCGCCTAGCATGACGATTTGCCAGAGACGACTGGGTATAGCGCGCAGCCCTATTGCTTCAATAGCTTAGAATCCAATACTGGGTTGGATGCTCCATATTTGGATTCATACGTACTGGCTGCGTGCTGTGCTGTGGGTGATGAATAAACACAATATATGGTGTTTATTGGTTGGATTCAACACACAATGGTGTGTTTTTGATGGAGGTCAAATTCTGACGGCCTTTATGCTGGCTGACGACGAGGTGTTGGGGTTTTGCGCATGGAATCGGGCGGAGTTTAAATGTGCCTATTTAATAATGTTATCCTTGGCTTTTTTCACGAATGGGCGTGCGAGATGTCACTGGCAAAATGGCAGTTGGGATGGGTAATGTTAAGTCTGCTGGCATCAGCACAGGCATTTGAAAGCAAACAATTTCAAATTAAAGATCGACCAAGCGTTAAAAAAAACGCCGATGCAGTGTTGGCGGTGATGTCGTATTCGACGATTTTGGATTTGGCATCGAGTAATTTATCGATTCAGCAATCAGGAAGTGAGGATAAAAGTCTGGTGATGTCGCAATTGGGCGGCGGCGATGCGATTAGTGAATCAGTGCCTTTGTATTTAGAAGGTGCGATTGCATATAGCCGTTTTGATCCTGTTTTTGTGGTGAGTAACGGCACCGAATCGCGCGATATTCCGGTGAAGTGGACCGCTCTGACGGGGACGGGCGGGATTGGTTGGGATTTTCCACTGAATGAAAATTGGGTGCTGCGGCCGATATTTAATTTCTCCTTGGGTAAAGTCGTCAGTGATTTGCGGGTGGCTAATTGGTGGGTCAATCAGCAACTGAACACGGAGTTGAATTTTTTCGAAGACGGCTCAATGAATGTGTATGGCTTGGGTGGCGCATTGATGCTTGATTACGAATTGGTCAAGCCAGAGTATGAAGTCGACGTTGAGCTGCGTTTGTCGGCTATGCATTTAGAGACGTTTAAATCTCCAAATTTAGTTGCTGGTGCCGCAGATTCGCAAACGGCTAATATTTGGGCTCGCTATCGAGCCCCCACTGGGCTGACTTTACTTGAGCGTCCTTTGCGTTATGTGCTGGAGGCGTCGCACTCGCGATATTACGGTGATCAAGCCGGCGTTTTGGGGTTTGATTATTTGTCGACGCTCGGGCTGGGCTTTGAATTGGATTCGAGCGCCTATTCCGTCATCGTGACCCGAACTCGATTGGTGGCGCGTTATATGTTTGGTCCGAATGTATCTGGATTTGGTGTCGGTTTGGCGGTGAGTTTTTAATTTAAAGGGTATTGCCATGTAGCCAATATTAAATATTGCCTATGTGGCAATACCCATTAAGATTAAAGCATGAATCGAGCTAGATCATGATTGGTTGCTACGGCAGCGAGTTTGCTGCTGACAAACTCGGCATCAATCGTCACTGTGCCGCGTTTCGCTTCAAAAGAAATTTCTTCCAGTAAGCGTTCCATCACCGTATACAGGCGACGCGCACCGATGTTTTCGGTTGATTCGTTCACATGCCACGCCATTTCCGCCAAGCGTTTTATACCGTCTGCGGTGTACACTAATTCAACCTCTTCAGTGGCCAACAAAGCTTGGTACTGCTTGGATAGACAAGCATCGGTACCCGTTAAAATGGTGGCGAAATCTTCGACCGTCAGCGATTGCAGCTCAACGCGAATCGGGAAACGACCTTGCAATTCGGGGATTAAATCCGACGGTTTGGCTAAATGAAACGCGCCGCTGGCGATAAACAAAATATGGTCAGTTTTCACCATGCCGTATTTGGTCGTCACGGTGGTGCCTTCAACCAGCGGCAGTAAATCTCGCTGCACGCCTTGGCGCGATACTTCACCGCCTTGGCCTTCTGAGCGCGTGGTGACTTTGTCGATTTCATCGATAAATACAATGCCGTTTTGCTCGACCGAGCGTAGCGCTTCAGCTTTGGTGTCTTCGTCGTTGACGAGTTTGGCGGCTTCTTCGTCGATTAAGGCTTTGAGAGCCTCAGGCACTTTCATTTTTTGTGACTTTTTCTTGTCGCCCATCGTGCCTTTAAACATATTTTGAATCTGGCTGGAGAAATCCTCCATACCTGGTGGTGCAAACACTTCCATTGTTGGCGCATGAGCGGCGACTTCAATGTCGATCTCTTTGTCGTCGAACTTGCCTTCACGCAACATTTTTCTGAATTTCTGCCGCGTTTCACTCATGCTGTCTTCACCATTCACTGCGCCATAGCTTGGCGTAGCGGGCGGTAGGAGCACATCAAGCACGCGATTTTCGGCTGCATCTTCGGCTTTGACCCGATTTTTGCTGATGGCCGTATCGCGGATTTGTTTGATGGCGATTTCCATCAAATCACGAATGATGCTGTCGACATCTTTGCCGACATAGCCGACTTCGGTGAATTTGGTCGCTTCAACTTTAATAAATGGCGCATCCGAGAGTTTGGCCAAACGCCGCGCAATTTCGGTCTTGCCTACACCCGTTGGCCCGATCATCAGGATGTTTTTTGGCGTGATTTCACTACGCAGTGGCTCGGCCACTTGTTGGCGGCGCCAGCGATTACGCAGCGCAATCGCCACGGCTTTTTTTGCTGCGGCTTGGCCAACAATATGTTTGTCGAGTTCGTGAACGATTTCTTGCGGGGTCATTTGAGTCATACGGCGATCCATTCATTGCGGTTCAAAAATACATCGGGGCAGCGGGCTGCTTTTTAAAGAGCGCCTCGCTCAGCTTGTGAATGAGTCACTAAATTCAATGATGCAATTTTGAAAAACTTAACTAGGCTTATACATAAGGTGACACGCCTTGGATTGCTACGCGTTAACAAGCATCAAGGTCATGAGCGGTAAAAATAAAAACGCCAAATGATGCGGCACAGGTGAGGAAATCGCCGTATGAGTGGATTAAATAAAGGGGGCGCAATGATTGATGACGATAACTGGCTCGAAGATGACACGGATTCGCTAGCGAGCACTCACGTTGAGCCATGGAACGTGCTGGTGGTGGATGATGAACCCGATATTCATCATGTGACCAGACTGGCATTGTCAAATATCGATTTTCTGAAACGACCATTGAATATTTTGTCGTGTTATTCAGGAAGTGAAGCTTTAAATTTATTGGCCACGCGAGACGATATTGCGCTGGTGCTGCTCGATGTGGTGATGGAATCCGAAAACGCCGGTTTGAATGTCGCGCGTGATATTCGAGAAAAGCTCCATAATCATCATGTCCGAATTATTCTGCGCACGGGGCAGCCTGGCGTCGCGCCAGAGCGGCATGTGATTGAAAACTACGATATTAATGATTACAAAGCCAAAACCGAGCTGACGCGGGACAAACTGTATACGGCGGTGCTTGGCACATTGCGCTCGTACAACGACATTATGCTGATTGAGCATCAGCGCCGCCAGCTAGAGGCAAATCGGCGTGGTTTGATCAAAGTGGTGGATGCTTCAACGACGATATTTAAGCAGCAGTCGGTTATTAAGTTTGCCCAAGGCGTGTTAGAGCAACTGCAATCTTTGCTGTTCTTTGAGCAAGATGCCTTGTATGTCGTGGTGAGCGGCGGGATGGCGGCGCTCAGTGATAGCGATAATTTGAAGGTGATGTATGCCACGGGAGGCTATCAAGCGTATTGTGGCCAATCGTTAGCTGAAGCAGATCTGGTCCGTTTACGGCCATCGATCGATGAAGCGCTAGAAAAACGGCAAAGTATTTTTGCTCCCGATCATTTTGTCGGATTTTTCCAAGCGCCACATGGCGCATTAAACTTGCTCATTATTGATGGTCCTGTCGCTTTATCGCATCCTGATGCTGATTTGATTGATTTGTTTTGCAAAAATGTCGCGATTGCTTATGAAAATTTGATGCTCAATAAAGAGATCGAAGACACGCAGCGCAGCATTATTTATCAATTATCCGAAGTCATCGAAAATCGCTCCAAAGACACGGGCAAGCATATTCACCGAATGGCCGAGTTTTCGTATGCCTTGGCGATTGAATTGGGGATGGATGAAGAGGAAGCCGAAATTATCCGTACAGCGAGTCCGCTGCATGACATTGGCAAGGTAGGGATTCCTGATTTAGTACTGAATAAGCCCGGTATTTTGAATGTGGAAGAGCGCGCCGTGATGGATACGCATGCGCAGTTGGGTTACGAAATGCTGAAAGAATCCAAACCGCGGATTTTAAAAATGGCGGCGATTATTGCACATGAACATCACGAAAAATGGGATGGCAGTGGCTATCCACGCAAGCTAAAAGGTGAAGAAATTCATCTTGCCGGTCGGATCATCGCCTTGGCAGATGTATATGATGCTTTGGCGCATTCTCGCTGCTATAAACCGCCATGGCCTCGTGAAAAAGTCTTAGAAACGATTCAAGCTGGGTCTGGCACTCACTTTGATCCGATGGTGGTGGAGGCTTTTTTCCGCTGCTTGCCAAAATTAGAGGAAATACGCATGGCTTATCGCGATTGTGATGTTTAAGTCACGGGGCCAAGTTTAAATCGGATGGAGTCATGTTGAAGACCGTATAAGTCGAGCTGTGGGACGAAGTCACGATGGGAGAGAACTTTTGCCTTAATCCTGAATGCTGAAGTAAATCGAGACTTTTACGGTTAGAATGGGCGATTGCATTATGCATCGCCCTTTTTTGGTTTGAAACAAATGGGACTGTGCATTGAATCAAATGATGTGATCCACTCGATGGTCACCTCGAAAGAATAAGGGCCGCTCTCAATGAATAGAAACTACCTCGAACGAATCCTATCCGCTCGTGTTTACGATGTGGCGATTGAATCACCGCTTGAGCATGCGCCCAATTTGTCACGTCGGATTGGGAATACCGTTTATTTCAAGCGCGAAGATATGCAGCCGGTTTTCTCATTTAAAATTCGTGGTGCTTATAACAAGATGGTGCAGTTGTCGCGCGCGGAATTAGAGCGCGGTGTGATCACCGCTTCCGCTGGAAATCATGCACAAGGCGTAGCGATCGCGGCGCAACACTTAAAATGCCGTGCCACCATCGTGATGCCTGCCACCGCGCCGCGAATTAAAGTGGATGCAGTATCTCGCCGTGGCGCAGAAGTGGTGCTGGTTGGCGACTCATACTCTGATTGCTATGAGCACGCGATCAAGTTGGCTGCGCAATCGGGAGCCACTTTTGTTCATCCCTATGATGATCCCGATGTGATCGCAGGGCAGGGCACGGTCGCGATGGAAATCTTGCGCCAGCATCCAAACGACATCCATGCGGTATTTATCCCTGTTGGTGGTGGAGGCTTATTGGCAGGTATGGCGGCGTACATCAAACGCTTGCGCCCAGAAGTCAAAGTGATTGGCGTTGAGCCAACCGATGCCAATGCGATGTATTTGTCGCTGAAATTAGGCGAGCGGATTATCTTGCCGCAAGTGGGTATTTTTGCTGACGGTGTTGCAGTAAAGCAAGTCGGTGAAGAAACCTTCCGTCTTTCTAAAGAATTCGTCGATGATGTGATTTTGGTTGATACCGACGCGATGTGCGCGGCGATTAAGGACGTGTTTGAAGATAATCGCTCGATTTTAGAGCCGGCTGGTGCTTTGGCGATTGCGGGCATGAAAGCGTGGGCAGCGCGCGAAGGGATTCAGGATCAGACTTTGATTGCGATTGCATCGGGTGCCAATATGAATTTTGATCGCCTGCGTTACGTTGCCGAACAGGCCGAAATGGGCGAGCAGCGCGAAGCGATTATGGTCGTTACGGTGCCCGAAAAACCAGGTAGTTTCCGTACGTTCTGTAGTTTAATCGGCGCGCGTAATGTGACCGAGTTTAACTATCGCTACGCCAAAGATGCTGAAGCGCATGTGTTTGTCGGGCTGTCGATTCAACATCGCTCTGAAGTGGTTGATTTAATTGGCAAGCTGGCTGATCACCAATTGGCGGCGGTAGATCTAACGGATAATGAATTGGCCAAATTGCATATTCGCCATTTGGTCGGTGGCCACGCGCCGCAAGCCGTGAATGAACGCTTGATTCGGTTTGAGTTTCCAGAGCGACCAGGCGCATTGCTCAATTTCCTGAATGGTATGAGTGATAACTGGAATATTTCATTATTCCATTATCGCAATCATGGCGCTGACTATGGTCGAGTCTTGGTTGGGATTCAGGTGCCACCGGATGAAGATGCTGAATTTAATGCCTTTTTAGCGCGTTTGGCTTACCCGTATTGGGTTGAAACACAAAACTTGGCTTATCAACTCTTTTTAGGTGCCGATTGATCGACTGATTTTTAGGGCGGTTTGTTGTATTCAACGCGTCTTCATTCTGTGAAATTCAGCGTTTGTAGCAGTTCCAGCCTATAGTTATTGAGATAACGTCGCCCTACCTTCAAACGTGGGGCGTCTTTTTGTATCTCTTATAGAGCAATGATCTACCAATGCAACACATCAAACGATTTCGAACTGCAATACTGCTGATGCTCAGTGGACTCACTTTGACTGCGATCGCCGTTGGCTTGTTGTATGGCCAATTTGCATCTTCGGCTTTAATGCGTAAGCAGCAACTTCAGTTCGGCTTGGCGCAACAGCTTGCTGCCCATTTAGTGCAGAAAGAAGCCATTTTGCGGCAGATCCAATCGGCTTTTATTGCCCATCCCACATTGTCGCGTGGGCAATTTAATCAATTGGTACTCAATACGAATTTTTCGGTTCGTACTCCCGCTCTTTTTGCCATTGGATTTATTCGTCCAGTCGCCACCGCTCAACGTGATCAATATATTCTTGATCGTCGTTCTGAAACTGGTTTTGGCGCTGAATTTTATTCGACATTTTATGTGCAAACTCAGTCATCGCCATCGCAGGTCTTGGAGCTGGTTAGCCCGTTAAATCGTAGCTCAGCGCAATGGTTGGGCGAAGATTTTTCAAAAAATCCGCCAGTTCATGCCGGCTTAGCGTGGGCAACAGGAACAGGTCAGGCTTGGGGTTCTGTAATGAATCTGCGGGGTATGCCCAGTGGTGATGTATACGCGCTGTATTTACCGATCTATCAAGCTTTGTTTGAACACACCAACAAAGAGACTTTGGAATATAACTATCTTGGCAGTGCGGTGGCGTGGCTTAAGCTGAGTGAGCTACTGGCAGAAACGGAGCGTGCTGCCCACAGCGCGGGTTTTGCATTGCGGCTTATTGATCAAGGAACGAGTGAGTTCGAAGGTTCGAAAACAGATTCGATTTTGTTTGCGTCGAAAAAATGGCCCAATTTCAAAGTGTCGGCAGAACGGGTCAATAGCCAATTATTGAGTGTAGCCGGTCGCCAATGGCGATTGGAGTTTACCGAGTTGGCTGGCCCTTTGCAGCCAACAGAGCAACGAATCTTAGTTATGTTGGCCTTGTTGGGCGGTGTATTGAGCCTGCTGTTTGCGTTTATGTTTCAGCGCTATTTCCAGCAACATCGCCAACTTGAATTGCTAATGCAGCAACAGGAAGCGCCGCTGCAAATGAGGTTTGAGCGTGAAAGTCTTGCGATTTTAGAGGCGGTCAGCGATCCATTGCTCTTGCGGGATACGACGGGCAAGGTCGTTTATGCGAATGCGATGGCTGAGCTTCGATTCGGTCAGGATGCGCAGAGTCTCATTGATCACAGTCATTTTGTCTTTGATGCCGCCGAGCTTGGCAATCTGGCGATGCCAGTTCAACTGAATTTTGCCCACCTTGATCGTGATGGGCTTGAGCGACAATATGATGTGATTATCAAACCATTGCGCAACGATGAATTGCACTGGATTGGTAATGTCGTGCATGCGCGAGACATCAGCGCGAGCACGGCAGTCACTTTGGATTTGCAATATCAGCTAGATCGATTGAATAAGTTGGTTGAGGTTTCTAGCGATTGGTTTTGGGAGCAGGATGCGCAAGCGCGATTTACCTATGTGTCGGGT
>CAUPHX010000050.1:0-12170 GCA_963511125.1 uncultured Deefgea sp.
GAATCCAGCTGCAATGATGATTTTACCCGTGCTGTGGATACCGGCTTTCGCCGGTACCCGTAATATGTACGAGTACGTTTCGGGCTTGCACAATCGTCGGTAAAGTCAGGGTGATACGTTGGTGCGGTGCTTCAGGCGGCGTTACGGCGGCAACCCATTGTGTCGAAGCACAAGCGGCTTCTAGCTCAACTGCGTTTGGAAATAACGATGCAGTATGCCCGTCATCACCCATGCCAAGGATGAGTATATCAATGGGGCCCTTGATGGCTGATAGCTGCGCTTCAATACCCTCCAGGCCGGCGTGAGGTGTTGCTGCGTCATTCACCATAGAGATAAAGTTGGCCGCAGCTGCGCCGTCTTGCAATAAGTTCTCGCGAGTCAGGCGCTCATTACTATCGGCGTGATCGTTGGCAACCCAGCGCTCATCGACTAGAGTAATGTTGACTTTGCTCCAGTCAAGCGAGCTAGCACGCAAGGCTTTGAACATACCTGCTGGAGTGCGTCCACCGGAAACGGCTAGACTGGCTGTACCGCGCTCAGTGATTGCGACTTGTAATTGTTCAGCAATGTAGTGGGCGAGATTAAGGTCGAGCTCGTCTTTACTTGCGAACTCATGCCATTGCAGGGACATTCAAAATTCTCCAGAAATTCAATACGGTATTTGCGGTGCAATTCGGGATTTCCCGAATTTTGCCATGACTTGGCATCGTTCGGGAAACTGATTTAAAACTTACGACCTTGTTTAGGCTTCTTCGTGCCAGCACAGGCCATCGCGTGATAGCAAGGCAGAAGAGGCGGCAGGGCCCCAAGTACCAGCGCTATAGGTTTTTGGACCTTCGCTGCTGTTTTCCCAACTTTCGATGATCGGCTCAACCCAACGCCATGCGGCACGTTGTTCATCGCGGCGAACGAATAGAGATAGATCGCCTTTGATGACGTCCATCAACAAGCGCTCATAGGCTTCTGGGCTGCGCGTGCTAAAGGCTTCTTTAAAGTCCAAATCCAAATACACTTCACGCAAACGTTCACGACCAGGCTCTTTAGCCAGCATGTAGAGGCGAACCGACTCTGCGGGTTGCAATTGAATCACCAAGCGATTTGGCTGCGTGTTTTTGCCAAAAATCGATGTTGGCGCTTCGCGGAAATTAATCACGATTTCAGCCAGACGCTCTTGCAAACGCTTGCCCGTTCGCAAGAAGAACGGTACACCTGCCCAGCGCCAAGTTTCAATTTCGGCCTTCAGTGCCACAAATGTTTCTGCTTTTGAGCCAGCAGGAACGCCTGGCTCATCTTGGTAGCCAGGAACCGCTTTGCCGCCTACGGCACCCGCACGATATTGACCACGAACGACTTTGCTGTGAACGGTTTCAGCGGTGAGTGGTTTCAGTGCGCGTAATACTTTGAGTTTTTCATCACGCACGGCGTCTGCGTCAATTGATGCTGGTGGCTCCATCGCAACAATGGTCAAGAGTTGCAAGAGATGGTTTTGTACCATATCGCGCAACGCACCGGTTTTGTCGTAGAAATCCGCACGGGTTTCAACGCCAACTTGCTCAGTCACTGTGATTTGAACGTCACGAATCCATTCACGACGCCAGAGCGGTTCGAGCAGGGTGTTGGCAAAACGGAGTGCGATCAGATTCAGAACCGGCTCTTTACCGAGGTAATGGTCAATCCGATAAATCTGTTGTTCGGTGAAATATTCACCCACTTCATCATTGATTTTGTTCGATGACTCTAGGTCGTGACCGAGTGGTTTTTCGAGAACAACACGGGCATTGCCTTTGTTAAGGCCGACATCAGCAAGGTTTTTTGCGATGGGTGCAAAAAAGTCAGGTGCCGTTGAGAGGTAAAATACGCGATTGCGGCTAGGGAATTTGTTTAGCGCTTCAGCTAAAGCGACAAAATCAGCTGATGTATTTGCATCAACTTTGAAATATTCAATACGCGAGGCGAACACAGCCCAGTCGGCTTCGTTATAATGCTTGCCTAAGAATTCGCGGGCTTTGCTTTGTGCTTTCGCTACGTAACTTGCGGTATCGGAAGGGCTACGGCCTAGGCAGATAATGCGACCATTTTCTGGAAGGTTGCCATCTTGGTGTTGGTGGTAAAGTGCTGGTAGCAGCTTGCGCAGGGCTAAGTCACCAGTGCCGCCAAAATATACCATGTCGAAAGCGTCGATCGGAGTCATTGCCGAAAATCCTTCCTAGTTAAGGGTTGATGTGCACCCAAATTGTGCGTGCAGACAAGTAAGCTTTGTAATCTTACTACATGCCTAAATGGCGGCGCAAACGAATTTGTTAATTGTTAATTGTACCATGCGCTCTTTGCTCGTAAAGAGGAGTAAGTCCATGGTGTTAAACACCTGTGTTGCATCGCAGCGTAAAGGCAGCCTGTACTTTTTTGGTTGCTCTGGCGCGCTGATTGTAGTAAAACTACGCCTAATTTTTGTGCTTTTTTGCTGGGTCTTTGTGCCTAGACTATTTCGGAGTTTCGTATGACATTGCATCCTCGCCTAGCTGAAGTAACGCAACGTGTGATTGAACGCAGTAAAGATTCTCGCGGCCGCTACTTAGCGCGCTTAGAAGAGGCCGCCAGCAAAGAGCCTGTACGCAAGGGTCTGGCCTGTACCAATCAAGCGCATGCTTGGGCGGCAATGCCAACGACCGATAAGATCATGTTGCGCGAAATGAAGACCGCCAATATTGCGATCGTGTCGTCGTATAACGAAATGCTGTCGGCGCATCAACCTTTTGAAGCGTTCCCTGTCATTATCAAGCGCGCGGCGCATGAAGTCGGTGCGACGGCGCAATTTGCGGGTGGCGTGCCTGCCATGTGCGATGGCGTGACGCAAGGTCAGGCGGGCATGGAATTGTCTTTGTTTAGCCGCGATGTGATTGCGATGTCTACGGCAGTGGCGTTGTCGCACAATATGTTTGATGCCACGCTCTGTTTGGGTGTTTGCGACAAAATCGTGCCGGGCTTGTTGATCGGTGCTTTGCAGTTTGGCCATTTGCCAACGATCTTTGTTCCGGCTGGCCCAATGACGACCGGTATTTCTAATAAAGAAAAAAATGTAACCCGCCAATTGTTTGCCGAAGGCAAAGTGGGTCGTGATGCGTTGTTGGCGTCTGAAGAGGGTTCTTACCACGGCGCGGGTACCTGCACATTCTTTGGTACGGCTAATTCGAATCAGATGCTGATGGAAATCATGGGTCTGCATTTACCAGGTGCTGCCTTTGTTAATCCAGGCACCCCTTTGCGTGATGCATTGACCGTGGCTGCAACCAAACGTGTTTCTCAAATCACTGCGTTGGGCAATGAATTTATTCCTGTTGGTAAAGTGATCGACGAAAAAGCCATTATTAACGGCATTATCGGCTTGCTCGCTACCGGCGGCTCAACCAATCACACGATTCACTTGATCGCGATTGCACGCGCTGCGGGCGTGATTATTGATTGGTCTGATTTCAGTGATTTGTCGGCGGTGATTCCATTGCTGGCCAAAGTTTATCCAAACGGTGCAGCGGATGTGAATCACTTCCACGCTGCGGGTGGCATGGGCTATGTGATCCGTGAATTGCTCGATGCGGGCTTGTTGCACAACGATGTGTGGACTGCTGCGGGCTTTGGTTTGCGTCACTACGCACAAGAACCATTCCTTGATAATGGCGCAGTGGTGTGGCGCGATGCGCCAACAGTTGCAGGTGACGCTACGGTATTGAGTACCGTTGCTAAACCATTCCAAGCGGACGGCGGCACTAAATTGCTGCAAGGTAATTTGGGTCGCGCCGTGATTAAGACTTCGGCCGTTGCGCCTGAGTTCCGCGTGGTGAATGCACCGGCGATTGTGTTTGATGATCAAGAAGACGTAATTGCTGCATTTAAGCGTGGTGAGCTAGAGCGTGACTTTATCGCCGTAGTTCGCTTCCAAGGCCCACGTGCCAATGGGATGCCAGAGTTACATAAACTCACGCCGCCGCTGGGTGTATTGCAAGATCGCGGTTTCAAAGTGGCCTTGGTGACCGATGGCCGGATGTCGGGCGCGTCGGGTAAAGTGCCTGCTGCGATTCACATCACGCCAGAAGTGGTGTGCGGTGGTGCGCTGGGTAAAGTTCGCACTGGCGATATGATTTTGTTGAATGCCGAAACGGGCGAGCTTGTAGCGCAAGTCGATGCTGCGGAATGGGCGACACGCGAAGTGGTGACGGCGGATATGGCTAAAAATGGTTATGGCATGGGGCGTGAGTTATTTACGACATTCCGCCAAAATGCGACAGGTGCCGAAGAGGGCGCTGTGAGTATGGGTTTGGCGCATTAATTTTATGTGTATGTCTGCCTAGCTATTGATTGAAAAAGGCTAGGTGGATATACCTAATATTTTTTATTGGGTCATTTTTAGAGTGGCTTATTTTTATAACGAAAACGGAAGAGTTGAACATGCAAATTCGCGACATTATGCGCTCTTGCTCGGTGATGCCAGTTTTGGTCATCGAAAATGTAGAACATGCTGTGCCTTTGGCGCAAGCTTTGGTGGCTGGTGGTATTCGTGTATTGGAAGTGACTTTGCGCACTGAGGCGGCATTGGCTGCAGTCAAAGCCATTGCAGACAACGTGCCGGGCGCGATTGTCGGCGTTGGTACCGTGGTTCGCCCAGAGCAATTCCAACAAGCTAAAGATGCCGGCGCTGTGTTTGCGGTGACGCCAGGTTTGACGCCAAAACTCGCAGCCGCTGCGCGTGAGTGTGGTATTCAATTGTTGCCAGGCGTGATGACGCCGTCAGAGGCAATTGCTGCGCTGGAAGAAGGCTTTGACGCAATGAAGTTATTCCCTGCGGAACAAGCGGGTAGCTTGGCGATGCTTAAAGCTTTGGGCGGTCCGTTGCCACAAATCTTGTTCTGTCCAACGGGTGGCGTGAGCTTGGAATCAGCACCAAAACTACTCGCGTTGCCTAATGTGGGTTGTGTCGGTGGTTCTTGGTTGGCTCCGAAAGAGATGGTTGCTAAAGGTGACTGGGCTGGTATCACCGCCTTGGCACGTGAAGCCGCTGCTTTACGCCCTTAATTATATTGTGCCGCCACGGTGTTTTTGCGCTGGCGGTAAATTGGTTTGCTGATTGGCGCTGGCGCGTATAGATTGATGTTCTGTGCGCTGCTGGCGCGATTGATGCCTATTCACCTTGTCATTTGAAAATTTTGCGCGCTGTTTGTCGTGGCGCAAAGGCAAGAGTGCTCAAAATAGTGCATGCTTCGGTATTTCGTCCCGTCCCAATTTATTCGATTTTCCCATTCTTTTGGAGATGCTTCATGGCTATCAAAGTTGGTATTAATGGTTTTGGCCGTATTGGCCGCATGGTGTTCCGCGCAGCAGTTTACAATTTTGCTGATGATATCGAAATCGTTGGTATCAATGATTTGCTAGAGCCAGACTACCTCGCCTACATGCTGAAACATGATTCAGTACACGGCAAATTCAAAGGTGATGTGGCGGTGGTTGATGGTCATTTGGTGGTGAATGGCAAAACGATTCGCTTGAGTGCGGTTAAAAACCCTGCTGAGTTGAAGTGGGATGAAGTGGGTGCTGATGTCATTGTTGAAGCGACTGGCTTGTTCTTGACTAAAGAAACTTGCGAAGCGCATTTGGCCGCTGGTGCGAAAAAAGTCATCATGTCTGCGCCATCAAAAGACGACACGCCAATGTTTGTTTACGGTGTAAATAACGACACGTATGCAGGTCAAGCGATTATTTCTAATGCGTCATGCACCACAAACTGCTTGGCGCCATTGGCTAAAGTGATCAATGATAACTTCGGTATCAAGCGTGGCTTGATGACGACTGTTCATGCTGCAACCGCAACGCAAAAAACGGTAGATGGTCCATCAAACAAAGATTGGCGCGGTGGTCGCGGTATTTTGGAAAATATCATTCCATCATCAACGGGTGCAGCAAAAGCCGTTGGCGTGGTGATTCCAGAAATCAAAGGCAAGCTCACTGGCATGGCATTCCGTGTACCCACTTCGGATGTTTCAGTGGTTGATTTGACCGTTGAATTAAATAAAGAAGCGACGTTCGAGCAAATCTGCGCCGCATTGAAAGCTGCTTCAGAAGGCCCAATGAAAGGTGTGCTGGGCTACACCAAAGAGAAAGTGGTTTCAACGGACTTCCGTGGCGAGTCGTGCACTTCGGTATTCGATGCCGATGCAAGTATTGTGTTGGATGGTACTTTTGTTAAGTTGGTGTCTTGGTACGATAACGAGTGGGGCTACTCAAGCAAAGTGCTCGAAATGGTTCGCGTTATGGTTACTAAGTAAGCAGTTATTTGCTGAAAAAAAGCCAGTCTGCTTCGCAGGCTGGCTTTTTTGTTAAATGTACACAGTGGATATGGTTGCAAAAAGTGAGAAGGGCGTTTGAATATCAACATCAAGTACACGCTTTCCAATGAATCGGCGTAACGGATTCAATGCCATTTGTTGTGTTTCGTTGAATGCTGATTTTGAAGGGTATGGGGGCGATTCAAACTGGTCTCTGTATTGCATGAAAGCTACATATTAAGAATCTACGTGGTTTGTTTTTTTTTCGCGTAAGTTTATGAATGTTAAACGTTATCTTTTAGTTCTCTTGACGAGAAGCATGATGAATTGGGTGTCTGGAACTGTGCGAAAGTGTCGCACCTAGGCAACAAAATGGTGTTTAGTTGTAGAACGGTTTTGCCATCATTGGCGAAGTTTAGTATTCTCGAGTCTGTAAAGCAGTGGTAGCAATTGTTCAGGTTGTTGCTAACTGTATACGGTGGTTTTAATTTAACTCTCGTTCTAATTCGGAGAATAATAAATGTTCAAGCGCGTTCTTTTAGCAGTTGCAGTAGCAGCTGCAGTTTCAGCTCCAGCTTTTGCTGAAGTGACCATTTCTGGTGAAATGGATGTAAAACTGGATTACAAATCAGTTGATAATGCAGATGCAGACGTATTCGGTCAAAACTTTGAAGCCTACTTGTCTTTTGATGGTTCAGACAAATGGGACAACGGTTTGACTGGCGGCTGGCACTATGCTTTGACGACTGAAGATGGCACTGGCGTTGATGCTCACTCATACTGGGGTAGCATTTCTGGTGACTTCGGTCAGTTGCGTTTTGGTAAAATGCTAACTCCAGCATTCCAACAAATCGACTGGTTCACTTCTCACTCAGGTAACTTCATCGGTGAACAAATGTTCACGTACAACAACAGCGCGTTTGACTACAACTCAGCTGCTGGCCGTCGTGCAGAAAATCAAATCCGTTACGATGGTAGCTTCGGTCCTGTTAGCCTTGGTGTTGCTACGATCTTGAATGAGCGTGAAGGTGATGCTGGTTCTATGGGTTACTCTGTAGCTGGTTCGGTTGATTTGAAACCAGTTACTTTGTACGCAGCGTACGAAAACCATCAAGATGAAAAAGTTGGTGCATTAGAAGGCGGTATTGAATTCGCTACTGCTGGTATCGTAGGTAGCTTTGGTGATTTCTATGCTGGTGCAACATACCTTTGGTTGAATGCAGAAGTTAATGGTGGTGCATTCAGTAATGCAGCTGCTGAGCAAGATGCTTGGTGGGTTCACGGTGGCTACACATTCGGTAAAAGCCGTGTTTCTGGCTTCTACGGCGAAGCGGGTGCATTTGACCGTGAGCAAAATCCAGGTTCTGCTGTAATCCCTGGTTTTGGTGCAGGTGCCTACACTGAATACGGTGTTATGTTCCAACACTCTTTAAGCAAAAATACTCGTTTCCGTACACGTGTATTGCGTCTTGATGGTAATGAAAAAGATGCAAACTGGGTTGGTGAGCAAACTCGCGTACGTGTGAACTTGCTAATGGGTTTCTAATCTGACTCGTTCAGTTTAGTAGATCAAATTAAAAAAGCGGCTTAGGCCGCTTTTTTAATTTTTCGTTAAATAATAAAATACGCATATTTGAATGTAGTAATAGTGCAATAAATATGACATCGTTTAGTAACACTAAGTTTATATAATGATTTTATTGTGAAAATTCACAAATGAAGATTACCTTTTAAACTTGGAGTTAAAGAAATGAATAAGTTTGTTGCTACTGCAGTTGCTGCAGCATTTATCGCCCCTGCGGCATTTGCTGATGTGGATCTTGGCCCAGTTAAAATCTACGGTAGCTTGCGCTCTGCGGTTGAATTCGTGAGCATTGATGCGCCAACAGGAACAGCTGTGCAGGATGGCGTTGATAGCCAGACTCGATTAGCCGACCAAGGTTCGCGTTTTGGTGTAAAAGGCGATTGGAAAATTAACGATAACTTAAAAGCGATTGGTCAAGTTGAGGCTCGTTTCTACTTAGGTAATAATGGCGATCCATTAGACGGTAGCAAAATTGGTTTTGGTACCCGCAATACTTTCGTTGGTTTGGAAAGTGCTGTCGCAGGTAAAGCTTTAATTGGTCGTTATGACAATGCATACAAAAATATTCGTAAAGCAGCATTCAGCGCTTTTGATTCTAATTTGAACGATGCATCTGAGTTGGTGGGTGATAAGCAAGTTCTAAATCGTTTGGGCGGCCGCCAAGGCGATATGTTCCAATATGAAACGCCAAACTGGGGCGGTTTCAATGCTCAGTTCAGCTACAACTTCGGTAAAGTAACTGCTGCAAGCAAAACAACTACGACGAATCCGTCTGTGACTTGTACTGGACCATCAACGACTACGCTGAAATGTACTACAACAGCAGGTACGACGACGACTGGCGGCGATAAAATTAACGCACCACAAATGTCGGTGATGGCTGCCTACAATCACTCTATGTTTGACATCGGCGTAGGCTATAGCCGTGTTGATGATGCGACTTCTGATCTGACTGCAGGTTCGATCAGTTTGACTTCAGACAAGACGGGCAGCCAAGGTAGCGAAAGTCTGGCGGCCTTCACCGTGGGTATCACAGGGAAAATCGCTGGCGCTAAACTCAGCGCGGTTTGGGAGAAAACCCAAGCTGAATCAAACAATAGCGTAGACGTTAAAGCGTTTGATCAAGAGCAAACGAGCTACGGCTTTGGTGTTTACTATCCAATGGGCGACTGGGAATTCCAAGCTGCGTATGCTCAAGCAGATAACGTAGAAAACATGGGTAAAGAAGTTGCGGATACTAAAGGCTCTATGTTTGATCTGGGTGTCGCATACAAAATTCACAAGCAAGTAAAAGTGATTGCAAGCTATTCAAGCATTGATAACAGCAAGAACACTAAGTTCACCACAGGTTCTGGTTTTGCTGTGCCGACAGGCGCAGATGCGAGCATTATTGCACTTGGCTTGCGCGCAGACTTTTAAGTTTTTTTTTGAAGAAACAACGCTTGAACTTTTACCGTCCAATTCTAGAATTGGACGGTTTTTTTGATTCAGTAAACTATGAATTTGCACTAGTAATTGTGAAAATCAAAGCAAACAAATTTCTAGTTACTTATGCATGCTGCCAATTATGTTGAGAAATATAAGCGATGTTTAATAACGCCTATTTCAAAAAATTATTAGTCGCCTGCAATAATTCGCCATTCATATCGTGTGCATATTCCCAAATCATTACACCACCAAATCCTTTATCTTTTGTATAGTCGGCTTTATGCTTTAAACCTTCTTTATCTTCGTATGAAATCATAATGTCACCATTGTAGAGCCAAGGCGCTTTGGCCGTGTCGTCCCAGTAGCGTTTGTATTCATTATTCGATAAAAATTTGGTTTGAATATCAACATAAGTCACACCATCTTCATATGCTGCACCAGTGAATTTTTGGAATAAACCTGAATTCTTGTCTGTAACGCCTTTCCATGCGCGACCATAATACGCCAAGCCAAGCAAGAGCTTTTCGGGCTTAACGCCGGCACTGAGATAAACTTGCATGCCTTGTTCTGAGCCCCAGCCGCCCCAAGCTGGATCACTTGGATTTCTGGATAAATTGCTATTGTGGCCAGTGGTTTTACTCCATGTGCCGTAATAGTCGTACGCCATGACTTTTAGATAATCAACGGCCTTTGCAATTCGGTCGATATCATTTTTTTGCGGAAACCATGGGCTGGCTGGAACCGCGACTGATAATGTGTATTGCTTGCCTGTTTTCTTGCTGAGTACATTGAACGCTGCACGAATATCTTCAAGTAAAGCGGGGTAATTATTACGATCGTCAGCGGATGTTTTAATCGGCACGCCCCAATCAGGACCTACTGGGTATTCCCAATCAATATCTAAACCCGTTAAGTTGTTATCTTCAACCACTTTGATGGCACTCTTAATGAATTTAGCGCGGCCCTCTGCCGTTTTTGCCATGTCTGAAAACCCATCAGCACCCCAGCCTCCGATTGATAAATTGGTTTTAAGATGCGGATACTTTTTCTGCACTTTTTCAACCTCTTTCCATAGGTTTGAAAATGGAGGGATCGAGCCAGATTTATCTGACTTAGGTTGCGCTTCAAGCTCTTTAATATAAACTTCGCCATCTTTAATTTGAGCAAAGCTGATATTCAAAGTGGTTAATAAGTCGCCGCGAATTTGGTCAGCATTCCAATAAATGCCTGCATCCATGTCCTTCACGGTAGAGCCTAGTGGCCATGTACGAATATAACTCACAACCTGTTTTTGATGGTCATGAACAGTGGCACTCTTCAATTGAAGCTCTGGGTAGGTGTTTTCAGTTGTTGGCTTGTAGCTAGCGCAGCCCATTAAAGTCAAACTCATTGCAATCGTACTTAGAAGTGTGCGCATATCATCTTATCCAGTTTGTAGAAAGATTCAGTTTATGACGGTGAGCTAAAATTGAAAAACAACTTGTCATTCACTGTTGTAATTCATTCTTTTATTAAGATAATAGCGTTAAGAATTATATGGATCTTAGAAAAATATTTGAGCAACACCCAATGTAGGTAAATTCTTTATCTGCGTTAGCTTGTAATTTAACTTGGGTAGTCTGAAATTAATTGCCAAAGTGGCAGTGACTAGATTGCTTCAGATCTTAAGCTTTGCACTAGCAGGAAGCGGAGGAGTTATCTTAATTTCTAGCATTGAAATAATTGACTCAATCGTGTCTAAAGCAAATGTGTGGCGAACAGTGTCGTTTCTAGGTGTTTCTCAGTTTAGTTACCGTTGAAGGTGATTATTAAGGTTGATTCTTGCAAGGTCTATCGTTTGGCTTGCAGTGAGTCCGATACGATTAGAATTGCCATCACGCCATAAATCCGCAGCTTCACCGTGTAAAAATACCCCACAGCAACTTGCATCAATTAAGCTAAGACCTTGCGCCCATAGCGCGAGGATAATTCCACTCAGTACGTCGCCTTGTCCTGCACTACTGAGGGCAGAGTTGCCGGTCTGATTTTGATAAATAGCTGAATCATTAAGAATTAATGTTTCGTATCCTTTTAAGATAACCCCACATCGAAATTTTTTATTTAGCTGCATGATCGCATATTGACGATCCAATTGAATGTCTGTGGTATTCAGATTTAATAGGCGAGCTGCTTCTGTGGGGTGCGGCGTGATAATTGTTTCTGCATGACGTTGTTGAAGGCTTGATTGTAGCTCGTCGCTACTGGCGATTAAATTTAATCCATCAGCATCAATGATTAATGGTTTTATTGATAAAAGACATTTTGAAATGAGGCGTTGCGCTTTAGTAGATTGGCCTAGCCCAGGTCCAATTAGAATGTGGCTAATTAGCTTGCTTTTCAGTAGTAGTTTAGGGTGACTCATCATCAGCTCTGGCTGCAAAAAATCAACGATAAGCTTAGATTTGAGTAATCCTACGTAAACCTTTCCAGTGCCAAGTTGAAGCGCTGCTCGCCCTGCAAGTAGTGCAGCGCCAACCATATTTGGAGCGCCACCGATGATTGCAACGCTGCCATATAGGCCTTTGTGGGTATCGGCCTGACGAATTAATTTTTTTAGTGCCGGCGGCGGCGTAGCGATGACCTCAATTTTCATTATTCAAGTGCCAAGCGTTTTCGTTCAACTTGATTAATATAGCGCTGTAATAAAGTTTGTCCTGTTCCAGATAGGTTTAAAAAACGACAACCACTGCGTAAAGTACGGATGCCATTTCTAAGTAACTGTTCATTACTGGTGCAGATCGCAATGTCGGCAGTAATTACACCACTTTGCGGTACTTCAATACGGCAATTCCTAAAAATAGTTCCGA
>CAUPHX010000051.1:0-12163 GCA_963511125.1 uncultured Deefgea sp.
GATTCGTCATTGCGCCACTCTCCCTACTGGGGAAAAAACTAAGTCAAGCCGCACAATCAGATAAAGACCTCGAAAAAATCGAATTACCAAGCAATCGCTACAAAGAATTTACCGACCTGACGGATGGATTCACTCGGATTGTGAGTCGACTCAAAGAAGATTTAACGATTCGCAGTCAAGCCGAAACAGAGATGCGCAGTGCCAAAGATGCCGCAGAAACTGCACTTGCTCAATTAAAGGAGGCCCAATTTAGCCTGATTCAATCAGAAAAAATGGCCTCATTGGGCAGCTTAGTGGCGGGGATAGCGCATGAAATCAATACGCCGATCGGCATCATCCTCACCAGCGCCTCCGTGCTCCACGATGACTCGTTGATTTTTTGTGAAAAAATTGAATCCGGCATAATGAAAAAATCAGAGGTACTCAGTTATAGTCAAACCGCAGAGCAATCCTCTTCGCTCATTATCAGCAATGCAATGCGAGCAGCCGAATTGATACAAAGTTTCAAACGCGTTGCCGTCGATCAAACTTCAGAAGCGCGCCGTGATTTTGAATTGGGAGAATATTTACAAGAGACCATTACCAGCCTCGGGCCGGCACTCAAACACTCACAAATCACTATCAGTATTATTTGCCCAGAAGCGATCGAACTCGAGGGCTACCCTGGCGCAATCTCACAAATCATTACCAATTTAATTAATAATACGGCGCTCCATGCATTCTCTGATGGACTACCTAAAGATCATAAAAAACACGTAAATATCATCGCTGAACGCTACTTTAATACCGTCACCTTGCACGTCAATGATAACGGTACTGGAATAGAAGACGCGGTCATCGGCAAGATTTTTGACCCTTTCTACACCACCAAACGCGCCAATGGTGGCAGTGGTTTAGGGTTGAACATTGTATTTAACTTAGTGACCCAAACTTTGGGTGGGCATATCCAGGTTAAATCCACCGTAGGAAAAGGTACGTCATTCATCATCACATTCCCAGCAACTGCTCCCCAAGCCAAAGATTACGAGCAAGGAACGGGCTAATAACACCCACGCCAATGACTCGGCGGCATTGGTTAAAATGCATTTCTTGGGTATCCTTGCGTCTTTTTAGTCTCGAGCCTCCGCCATGACCACACTGCTTGCTGGTAAACCCTACGCTTTACTCGCTTATTGTCGCCCCGGTTTTGAGCCAGAGTGCGCTGAGGAAATCGCTGACCACACTCAAGGTCCAGGCAAATTTGAACGTGGCGATGGCTGGGTCGTATTCACGCCAAATGATAATCACGGTGCACAGTTACGCGAGCTTCTGGCTAAACAATTTATTTTTTCACGACAAACGGTACAAGTACATAGCCGAATTGCACTCGGCACCAAAGACCGCCTCACACCGATCGTTGATGCACTTAAAGTCATCAATGGCATTTACAGCGACGTTTGGCTGGAGCATCCAGATTCTAACGAAGGCAAATCCTTATCTGGGTTTACGCGAAAATTTGGCGATTACGTCGCCAAAGCATTGGTGCAGCATCATTGGCTGCAGCCAGAACAATCACGCCAACGCCTGCATTTATTTTTCCCGATTCAAGGCGAAGTCATGATCTGCACGCGCCCAGTGCGCAACACGGATTGGCTCAATGGGATTCCACGTTTGCGGATGCCTTGCGATGCGCCGAGTCGCTCCACGCTAAAAATGCTAGAAGCGATTTTAGTGTTGGTTGATGAGCCAGAGAAAAAATTTCGTGAAGGCATGACTGCCGTCGATTTGGGCGCAGCACCTGGCGGCTGGACGTATCAACTCGTCTCCCGTGGACTCAAAGTGTTTGCGATTGATAATGGCCCGATGAAAGGCAGTATGGACGGCCATCATCAAGTGAAACACGTTCGCGATGACGGGTTTAAATATCGCCCTAAAAACCCAGTAGATTGGCTGGTTTGCGATATGGTCGAGCAGCCCATTCGAATTGCCGAGCTAATCGCAAAATGGCTCGCTTCGGGCAATGCACGGCGGGCGATTTTTAATCTGAAATTACCAATGAAAAAACGCCATATGGAAGTCGAAAAATGTTTCGATTTAATCAGCCAAAGACTCAAAAAAGCAGATATTTCATATAAAATTAGCGCCAAACAATTATTTCATGACCGTGAAGAAATCACCTGCTACATCACCACAGTCAAAGATTAATTTTATATTTTGAATCAATAGGAGAATTGAATGTTTAAGGATTTTCGTGAATTTGCAATGCGCGGTAATGTGGTTGATTTAGCCGTCGGCGTAGTCATTGGTGCGGCTTTTGGTAAAATCGTTGATTCACTGGTTAAAGACGTCATCATGCCGCCGCTAGGCTTTATTATTGGCAAAGTCGACTTTACTAATATGTTTGTGACCTTGGCCGATGGCAAAACGGCAGGTCCATACAACACCCTTAAAATGGCACAAGAAGCTGGCGCAGTGACCATGAATTTGGGCATGTTTTTTAATTCGATGATTAGTTTTATGATTGTTGCATTTGCGATTTTTATGGTCGTCAAAGCGATGAATAAATTAAATCGTAAACCGGCAGCGGCAGAAGAAGTCGTCGTTACCCCAGAAGATATTGTTTTACTGCGCGAAATCAGAGACGCCCTTAAAAAGTAATGTATATTGTTGTAGCCTTTGTTAATCAAAGCCCACAATAAAATACCCAATAAAAAACCCGCCGAAGCGGGTTTTTTTGTAAGCAAATTAAACTGAGCGAGCATCCGTTAGAGCTGGGAACTCGGAACACAGGAGCCGGAATGTAGTTCTGGACATGAGGATTCCGAGTACCGCGCGACCTACTATGACGAAATGCGCAGCCTGTTTAACGCTCAACGCACAATGCAACACCCATACCGCCACCGATACACAAAGTAGCTAGGCCACGTTTTGCATCACGGCGAACCATTTCGTGCAACAAAGTCACCAATACGCGGCAACCTGAAGCGCCTACTGGATGACCCAAAGCAATTGCGCCGCCATTGACGTTGACTTTATTCATATCCCATTTCATTTCACGTGCCACGCCCAATGCTTGCGCGGCAAATGCTTCGTTGGCTTCGATCAAGTCCACAGAATCCAAATCCCAACCTGCGCGTTTTAACGCGGTTTGGCTCGCAAGCACTGGACCCATACCCATGATGGTTGGATCGCAACCTGTGCTGGCCGATGCGCGAATCGTTGCGAGTGGCTTAAGACCTAAAGCATCGGCACGTTCACGACTCATCAACATCACCGCCGCCGCGCCGTCGTTAATACCTGATGCATTACCGGCAGTAACCGTGCCTTCTTTATCAAACGCTGGGCGCAATTTTGACAAAGCATCCACTGTAACGTTAGGTTTGATAAATTCGTCTTGATCAAAAATAACGGGATCGCCTTTACGTTGTGGAATACTCACCGGAACGATTTCATCTGCAAAACGGCCAGCGGCTTGCGCTGCAGCAGCTTTTTGTTGCGATGACAGCGCCATTGCATCTTGTTCTTCACGACTGATTGCGTATTTTTTAGCAATATTTTCCGCCGTCACGCCCATGTGGTAGTTGTTGTAGACGTCAGTCAAACCGTCATACACCATGCTATCTACCAATCCTGCATTACCCATACGGAAACCATCACGGCTGCCATTGAGTAAATGCGGCGTGGCGCTCATGTTTTCTTGGCCGCCAGCAATCACAACATCACTATCGCCAGCTAAAATCGCTTGCATACCCAAAGCAACCGCTTTCAAACCTGAGCCGCAAACTTGATTAATCGTCATTCCTGGCACAGCATCAGGCAATCCAGCACGGCGTACGGCTTGACGGGCTGGATTTTGGCCCAAGCCTGCTGTCAAAACATTACCCAAAATCACTTCACTCACTTGATCTGCGCCAACGCCGGTTTTTTCCAGCAAAGCACGAATCACTGTTGCGCCCAATTCTGGCGCAGACACTTTTGCCAACGCGCCTGAAAAATTACCCAATGCAGTGCGGCATGCCGCAACAATAACAACTTCAGTCATTCAATCTCTCCAAGTAAATAATATTCAACAACGTAGTTTGTAAGCTAGTTACATAAAAAAAAGCAAGGCGATTCGCCTTGCTTCATTTAAAACATGAATTTATACAACACGCGCCTTCACATAACGACCAGGAGCAGCTTCGATCATTTTGAATTTGGTATTGCCTAATTTTTTCGGTGCAACCACTTTTTCACCCGATTGCGGCGCCAACCAAGCCGACCAGTCTTGCCACCAGCTACCAGGCCGAGACTCGGCACCTTCAAGCCAAGCATCAGATTCAAGTGCCGTATTTTCATTCACCCAATAGTTGCGTTTATTGGTTGATACCGGATTGATTGCACCCGCAATATGGCCCGAAGCGCCCAATACAAAGCGAATTGGCCCTTTTAAAATCCGAGTCGATAAAAAGGCCGATTGCCAAGGCACGATGTGATCTTCACGCGCGGCAAAGATGTAAGTCGGTACTTTAATCGTTGTTAAATCAATCGGTGTACCGCAAAGGCTGAATGAATTTGGTTTTGTGAGATTGTTTTCCAAATACATATTGCGCAAGAAGAACGTATGCATCGGCAGTGATAGATTCGCTGAGTCAGAGTTCCAATACAATAAATCAAACGGCGGAGGATTTTTACCTTTTAGGTAATTATTCACCACGTAATTCCAAATCAAATCGTTCGAGCGCAGGGCCGAGAAGGTTTTCGCCAACTCTTTACCATCAATAACACCTTCAACTTGCGACTCGCGCTTGCGAATCAAATTCCAATCGATAAAGTGTTTAATTTCACCTGGATCAGTATGATCCAGCATAACCGTCATCAACGTGATTGATTCAAACCAGTCCAAACCACGCGCTTGCATTACAGGCATCGCAGTCGTTACCAATTCGCCACCAATGCAGAATGACAGCACATTGATTTTTTCGGCCTTGCTAATCTCACGCACCACGGTCGCCGCTTTGATTACGCCCGTTTCAACATAATCATCCCACTTCAACGCGCCCTGATGCGCTTCAATCGATTTCCACGATACCAAGAACGTCGTGTAGCCTTGGCTAACGATGTAGCCCATCATCGAATTCGCAGGTTGCAAATCCATGATGTAGTATTTGTTCACACACGGCGGCACCACAAGCAGTGGACGGCTATACACCTGCGGGGTACTTGGCGTGTATTGAATCAGTTGAAATAAGTCATTTTCAAAAATCACTTCACCCGGCGTCATCGCTAGATTGGTGCCGATGGCAAATTTACTTTCATCGGTCATCGTTATGCTGCCCTTTTGCATGTCGGCCATGAGTTTTTTCATGCCTTCTTGCAAACTTTCACCTTTGGTCTCCAACGCGAGTTTCATCACCTCAGGGTTAGTAAACGCAAAGTTAGTCGGGCTCATCGCATCAAGGTATTGCTGGGTAAAAAACGTCGCTTTTTCCTTACTCGCTTCATCGGTATTGGCCGACTCCACCATCTGAATGAGCCACTTCGATGTCACCAAATAGTTTTGCCGAATGTAATCAAACAGCGGGGTTTCCCATTCCGGCGCATTAAAACGTCGGTCTGATTTATTCACTTCAGCGACTTTGGCGACCGGTTTTGCACCAATCAGCCCAAGCCACAAATCCATTTGTTGCTGATAAAACTGCGAATGGCTGCCTAGCCAAGCATTGTTTGGAGGACTCATTTTTTGAACTAAATCGTGCATTACACTCAAGTGTTGAGTCGGTTCAGCTTGCGGATGCGCATTGACCCAATTTTGGGTCCACTGGCGATGCGCTTCCGTAATTTGCTGGAAAAATTGTTCCATAGCGGGGTTGTTTAGCACAGTCTACTGCTCCGATTTAGTCGTATTGATCAATTTCACGCGCTTTATTGCTGCAACGCAACATTAACTGATTCTAACAAACTATGCAAGTCTGACAAAATCTAAGCAGAAGCATTGATAAAACGCTACTACTGCTTGATTTAACATGACATTTTGTATTTCATTGCGTAAAATAAATTACCGATTACTTATACACAGCCGAAAAAGGTTGGGGAAGATTGATGTCAAAACTGATAAACTCATTATGCATACTGATCAGTGCCAGTGTAATTGCCTACACTCCTCTTTCAATTGCCGCATCAAACACCAAAGTAAATAAAACAACGTCGAGCGAAAAAAAGTCGTCGACAAAAAAAACCACAACGGCGGCGAAGTCAAAAAAATCAATCAATTCAAAGACATCAACAGCTTCAAGCAACAAAAAAACACCCAAAACCAAAGTCACCTACACCACTCGCAATAAAAACATTGCCAAAACAGCCATCGCTGATGCGCGTAAGGATGTGCAAGTCACGCGCACAGTCGCCGCACGTATTGATCCTGACAATCCAGGATTACAATCGAGTGGCGTCATCATTCTCAATGAGCAAAGTGGCGAAGTTCTATTTGAAAAGAACGCTGACAATATCATCCCGATTGCTTCAATCACCAAATTAATGACCGCAATGGTAGTCCTTGATGCGCGTCTGCCACTCAACGAGCTGATTAGCATCACAGATGCAGACGTTGACTCACTTAAAAATACAAGTTCACGCCTTCAAGTCGGTACCACGCTAACAAGGGGCGAGATGCTCCTGCTCGCGCTCATGTCATCTGAAAATAGGGCGGCATCGGCACTTGGACATCATTTCCCGGGTGGCAAGGATGCATTTTTAAGAAAAATGAATGAAAAAGCGACACAACTTGGTATGCGCAAGACACGCTTTTTTGACTCCACCGGATTAACACCAAACAATGTGTCAACTCCACGTGAATTAGCATTAATGGTCAAAGCAGCGCAACGCTACCCAGAAATTCATCAGTTTAGTACTTCAAGTGAATATACATTTGCCTCGAATATGCGAGGCAATATGCTCACGTACCGCAATACCAATCCACTTGTTAAAGATGCCGATTGGGATATCGGGGTATCAAAAACTGGGTTTATTAATGAAGCTGGCCGTTGTATCGTCATGCAAGCCACGATTGGTAACAAACCTGTAGTTATGATCTTAATGGACTCCGATGGGAAATACACTCGAATTGGTGATGTGCAGCGAGTTCGTAAATGGATTGAAATGAATCATGTTGCGAAATTAAGGGCTGGCTAGGCAAGCCACAATTGAAAAACGCCTCGAATGAGGCGTTTTTTTATTCTGCCTTTTTAATTGGGCACGAACTAAAACCAAACAACTTATATAGTGGACAAGTTCTCAATAAGCCAGTGGCGAGTGGCACAACGCCAATCCACCCCCAAATACCAATAAAGCCAAGTGTCGTTGCAAGGATAAGTAATACACCGACGATAACTCTAGCAATACGATCAATTCCACCCACGTTATTCATTTCACACCTCCGTTCGTTATACGAATTGCATCAACCACGCCTTGAATTGCCCCGCAGACAGCGCACCCGAAACGCGCTCAAGTTCAACGCCCCCTTCAAACACCGCCAAAGTAGGAATGCTACGCACCCGATGTTGTTGGCCAAGTGTCGGTTGTGCTTCTGTATCGACTTTCACAAATAATACCTTCCCCGCCATCGACTCAGCGGCAGCCGAAAAAGTCGGACCAAATGACTGACATGGCCCACACCAAGGTGCCCAAAAATCAATCACCACGGGTAGTTTGCTGTACTTTAAAATTGCAGGTAGATTTTCAGCCGTAGCCGCGATTGGAGCCTCCGCCAACAACGGCTTATGACAGCCCCCACAATTTGGTAGCTCGGCTAAACGAGCCGCCTCAAGTCGGTTTGTCGCATGGCAATGCGGGCATTCAATTAATAAACTCATCATTTTTCCTTAAAGCACATTCAAAGGTATTTTCAAAAATCGTTTTCCATTTTCATCCGCTGGCGGCAAATGACCGGCTCGAATATTGATTTGAATCGATGGCAAGATCAAAACGGGCATCGCCAAAGTTTGATCACGGGCTAGGCGTAGCGCGATAAAATCGTCACGCTGTGTCGCTCTATGAATATGAATATTATGCTGTTTTTGGACTGCCAGTGTGGTTTCCCACTGATATTCTGTTCTTTCTGCCGGCAGATAGTCATGGCAAACAAACACGCGTGTTGATTCAGGCAAGGTATATAAACGCTGAACCGAATCAAATAAAGTCCCCGCGTCACCGCCAGGAAAATCGCATCGCGCAGTTCCCACATCAGGCATAAATATCGTATCACCAACAAATAAAGCATCACCAATCAGGTAAGCCATATCAGCAGGGGTATGGCCTGGAACAAACAGCGATTTCGCCGATAATGAGCCGATACCCCACTCTTCATTTTCTTCAAACAAGTAATCGAATTGTCGGCCGTCCGTTGCAAAATCGGCTTCTAAATCGAAAATCGGTTTGAATATTTTTTGTACTTGATCAATACCCTTACCGATTGCGATTTTTCCACCCACTTTAGATTGCAGCCAAGCAGCACCAGAAATATGATCGGCATGCGCATGCGTTTCCAAAATCCATTCGACAGTCAGGTTTAAATTCTGTACTGCATCAAGCACTTTTTGCGCATTGTGCGTACTGGTTCTGCCTGATTTAGGATCGTAATCCAGCACCGGATCAATAATCGCGGCCTGGCCGCCCGCTTGGTCATACACCAAATACGTTAATGTAAACGTTGCTGGATCAAAATACGGTACTACATTCGCTTGTGATTGACTCATGATGGCTCTCATATAAATACTAATTTACATATACTATAATTTTATATATTATAAAGTCAAACAGTATTATTCAGCAGGTGAAAAATGAATCCAGAAGCAATCAATGCAATGCGTATTGCAGCCGCCAAAGCGACGCAGACTTTAAAAATCATGGGCAATGAAGACCGCCTTCTTTTGCTCTGCCAAATGGTCGATGGCGAAAAGTGCGTGTCCGATTTTGAGGAACTACTTGATATTCGCCAACCTACGCTTTCACAACAACTTGGCGTTTTACGTAACGCAGGTTTAGTTAATACACGGCGCGATGGTAAACGTATTTATTACTCACTCGCTAGCGATGAAGTGCAAGCCTTACTCAGCTTACTTTACAACTTGTACTGCCCAATCGATTTAAAAATAAACCATTTGGAGAGTCACGATGCAAATTGATTACGCCAACTTCACCCCTCTGGCCTCCTTAGCGGGTGGCGCACTCATTGGTCTGGCAGCTGGACTACTGATTTTATTAGCAGGAAAAATCGCAGGTATTGCTGGGATTGTCGGCGGGCTGGTCAATGGCGCGAGCGACCGAACTTGGCGAGTCTTATTTGTAATTGGCTTATTGGCATCACCTTGGGCTTGGCAGCTCTTTGCGCCTCTGCCCAGTGTGAGCATGGCGACTTCGACGCCCGGCTTGGTGATTGCAGGCTTATTAGTCGGCATTGGTACGCGCTACGCTAATGGCTGCACGAGCGGTCACGGTATTTGCGGGCTGTCTCGTTTTTCGATTCGCTCACTGGCTGCGGTCGGTGCTTTTATGGCGGCGGGGTTTATCACCGTTTTCATTATTAAACATTTACTCTAAGAGCCACACCATGAAAATGAATCTGATTGGCCTTTTCACAGGCCTACTATTTGGTTTAGGTTTGCTACTTGCTGGAATGGCAACGCCCAGCAAGGTACAAGGATTTTTAGACCTTGCTGGTCTTTGGGACCCTAGCTTAGCCTTTGTGATGGGTGGCGGGATTGGCATGGCCTTGATCTTTTTTACTGCAGCAAAAAAACGCACCCAAACCCTAGTGACTCATGAAGCGATGAAACTTCCCAATAGCACAGTGATTGATCGTCGCTTAATCCTTGGTAGTGTTGCCTTTGGTGCAGGTTGGGGGATTGCAGGGATATGTCCAGGACCCGCCTTAGTGGCACTTGGCACTGGTTCAACTGGCGCAGCTATATTTGTGGCTGCGATGCTCGCGGGTATGTTTATTTTTGAACGCCTACAAAGCAAATGAGACTACCCATACTGAACTGGCTCCCGCATTATCGCCGAGAACATGCCGTCGGCGACTTGGGAGCCAGCGTCATCGTGGCCTTGCTGCTGATTCCGCAAGGTTTGGCCTACGCGCAACTGGCTGGCTTACCTGCGATCAGTGGCCTGTACGCTAGTATTGTGGCTGTTTTAATTTATGCCTTATTGGGTAGCAGCATGACGCAATCTGTTGGCCCAATGGCGATTACTTCGGCGATGACTGCTGCCGCGCTAGCGCCTTTTGCACAGACTAATACGGCGGATTACATCGCACTGGCCAGTACGCTCACTCTTTTATCTGGTTTATTGATGTTTGCGTTTGGTGCTCTCAAGCTAGGTAAACTTACTCGCTTATTATCAATCCCTGTCGTGCAAGGATTTAGCGCGGGAACTGCCCTTTTGATTGCGATGAGTCAAACCGGTGCCTTGCTCAGTATCCAGTGGCATGGCGACAATGTATTCAATTGGCTAATCGCAGCGCCCACCGCAATTAGCCAACTCTCACTCATCCCCGCAGGATTTGGCTTGCTTGGCCTAACGCTACTTTGGCTGAGTGGCCGTATTTCACTTTTGCAAAAGCTTCATATCTCATTGAACAAGGCACAATTAATCAGTCGCATCTTACCCATTGTGGTTTTAATTTGTGGCGGCTTAATACTGAAATTTGGACTAATTAATGCTCCAAGCGTGCACACTATTGGGACATTACCCGAAGCCAGTTTTGCACTCATCGCACCAAACCTAGGAATGAACGCCTTGCAACAACTGTGGCTACCCGCTCTTTTGATTGGTCTAGCCGGTTTTTTGCAAAGTATTACCATCGCGCAAACCATCGCCACAGAACGCAATCAAAAAGTCGACACCAACCAAGAACTGATCGCATTGGGTGGTAGCAATATTGCAGCGGCGTTTGTCGGTGGCATGCCAGTCAGTGGTGGGTTTTCCCGCACGGCCGTCAACGCCAGCAGCGGCGCCCATACGCCAATGGCGGGGGTAATAACGGCGGCTTGGATGTTGCTAACGCTCGTATTCTTTGCTGATGCCATCAGTGGACTGCCATTGCCACTCTTAGCTGCGACCATCATCATCGCCACAGCGCGTATGCTCAATCCACAATCATTTTGGACTGCTTGGCGTATTGATCAGCGCGATGGTGCTGCGTGGCTACTCGCCTTTACGGCCGTATTATTGATCGGCCCGATTGAAGGTATTGCCGTGGGTGTTGGCGTTTCTTTATTACTATTTTTTGTGCGCAGCAGTAAGCCGCACATTGCGGTCATTGGTCGCGTCGCAGGTAGTGAACATTTTCGTAATGCACTGCATTTCAAAGTAGAGATGCCAGCCCATATTTTAGCGATTCGGATCGATGAGAGTCTTTATTTTGGCAATGCAGCGCAGGTCATTGAGCAATGCCAAAAGCACTTACTCAGTCACAAAAAAGCTAGACAGTTAATTTTGGTGCTTTCAGCGGTGAATTCAATTGATGTGAGTGCGATTGCAGCGCTGAGTGAGTTTCGTCAATCACTGGCGTCATCTGGAATAACTTTGCATTTGGCAGAAGTCAAAGGCCCCGTACATGAAACGCTAGAACACAGCACATTCATCACCGAACTAGCAGGGCCGATATTTTTATCCACCCACGCTGCCGTTGTTAGCTTGAGTAACGAAGCAGAAGATTATTGCATCTGACGTATATTGCTACAGAGCTTATTTAATAAGATCTACAGCAACATACCAATTAATTTATAATTTAAAAAGCCTTGAATTGATCTTCTTTAAGAGCAATTTCATGCTGGTTTAAATGCGATGACATGATCACATTCGACCTCAATCCCAATTGCTTCACCAATCGCATGATTGTGATGGCTAGGAACCAAAGACAAAACACGATTTCCAGAAGGCAAGCCCAAGGTATACAAAAAGTGCGCGCCACGAAACACTTTTGAAATCACTTTGACCTTGAGTGGGCTACTATCGACATGCTGAATATCATCAGGGCGAATTAACACTTCCATATCGCAGCCGATGCAACATTCAATCGGTACTGTGCGGCACACCTGCCCCAATTCAAAATCGATACAATTGGGCCCCGTTAATTTGGCGGGCAGCAAGACCCCTTCACCGATAAAATTGGCGACAAATCGGTCACTAGGCTCATGGTCCA
>CAUPHX010000052.1:0-12146 GCA_963511125.1 uncultured Deefgea sp.
CGGATGAATTTTTTTAGTTTGATTCTACTACTTGCGAGTGGTTTGAGTTTCGACAGCAACAGGAATGATTTACCCACCAGTTCGCCCGAAGCGCAAGGGATCGATTCGGCACAGCTTAATGCGGCACTGAAAGAAATTCAAAAATCAGGCACACCCATTGATAGCATTTTAATCATGCGTAATGGGTATATCGTTCTAGACAGCTATTTTTATCCGTACCAGCCAAATACCCTACATCCAATAAATTCAATCACCAAGAGTGTGACTTCAACAATGCTGGGGATCTCCATTCAGCAAGGCAAACTTAAGAGCCTCGATCAGCCCATGCGGCCATTCTTTGCCAAGCAATTAAAGGGAGATATTGATCCGCGCAAAGCGGCGATTACACTAGGCAATTTAACAGATATGCATTCGGGTATTGCTTGGTATGAATGGCCATACACGGAGCAATCTAGTAATTACAAAATGACCCAAAGCGCAGACTGGAATCAATACGTGCTGCAACAAGCAATGGATGACGAGCCTGGTCGAACGTTTAATTATAGCGGCGGCAATATGAGCCTACTTTCTAGCGTCATTCAACAGGCGTGGGGCGAGCCAATGCAAGACGTCGCTCGGCAACAGCTTTTTAGACCTTTAGGCATTACGCAATTCACTTGGGGACAAGACAGGCAAGGCCATACCATCGGAGGCGGTAACTTATCGCTCACTGCGCGTGATTTGGCACGACTGGGTCAATTTTGGTTACAAGATGGTGTATGGGAAGGTCAGCGCATGCTGCCAATCGGCTGGACTGCCAACTTAGTTGCAGAAACCAAAGCAGCACAAACCTATCCGTACCGACGCGGATTTTGGCTTAATTTGAGCCAGAACTATTTTCAAGCCGCAGGTGTATACGGTCAATTTGTCCGCGTTGATCCCAAACAGCAACTGGTCATTGTGATGACCGCGAAAATACCGATGCAAAACGTTGACGAGGCCACATTGAATCAACTGCATCAATTAAGCACAGAGAATAAACCCCTTCCTGCCAATGCAGCCGCCGAAGCTGAATTAGCCGCCACGGTACTGGCTTTAAGTGCTCCACCCAAAACAACAAATAACCGTGAAATCGGCAACGATTGGTACAATAAAACGTGGCGTTTTTCGGCAAAGCCATGGGGCATAGAAGCCATCAACCTCAAACCCGATCCAAAGGATGCCGGTGCTTTAATCTGGGAAGTGGACTGGACAAAAGGTAAAAACATCTGGCCAGTCGGTATCGATGGCGCTTATCGCAGCAAGCCTGATCCAAGCGCAAACAACCAACTGTTACACGCCAAAGCACGTTGGCTCAACTCAAATACCTTAGAATTAAAGACGCTTTATAATGAAGGTAATAACTACTGGAAATACACGCTAAAATTCAATAAAAACACCGTCGAACTCGATTATGCGGACAATGCTTACGACAACGGGCAAGCCACTGGCCGACTTATCAAACCTTAGACAAGGACTCAATGAATGCGCGAACTTTTCCTTAATTACGGCATGCCTTTTTTGGTTTTAAGCACATTACTGGGTGGTTTGGTGTATCTGGCGTGCTCGCATGCGCTCTACACTTATTTGAAAGAAAATTACAGCGATGCGCTGCCGCCTCGGCTAGAGCTATTTATGCACGATGCAGAGGCAATGGGTGGCTTTCTGGATGGCATTAGGTATGCAGCTAAGACCGGCAATTGGAAACGCATAGAGAGCAATACATGGCGTAGGCTATTTACTTTCAACCATGCACTGGGCTACTTTGTGATTGTTTGCTGCGCCTCACTGTGCGCGTCGTTTATTTTCTGGCCAGTTTAAATCCAGCACCATTCACGCGCACTATGCCGCGAGATGACGGCCGGCGAACAAGCTGGCCGTATCTAAAATCGGAATCGGCATCTCTTGGTGACGAAAACAAGCACGAGCGATCGATGACCAATAGTCTGAATTGCTGGGCAACTCGGTCGCCATTTCATCGGTAACCGACTGGGTTTTCGGCAGATCGACCAACAATAATGCCCCGTACTCCAGCGCGGCAAAGCGCGCCTTTTGATAGGCCAGCACCATTACATATTTGGCGCATGGCGCATGATGTAATGGCGCGCCATGCAACAGCGCCTGCAAGTCCATCACAGGCAAAAATTGCTGCTGCCACTGCACTAAGTGTCGGCAAAAATACGCTGCGGCTGGTACTTCGATCAAGGTAAATTCATCCAACAAGGCGATCGAAGTGTGTACTGGCAAGGCCGCATAGAACTTAGGTGCGTATTGAATCAACATCGCTTGCGCTGTGTTCATTGTCGACTCCGCACGGTGGGCTGAGTAAAAAAATCCAGTACGTAGGTAAACGGCTGCACAACATCCAATCGCTGACTTAAATTTGACGAAGCAGAGTCAACCCGCCCTAAACCGTACCTTTTCCGCCGATGGTTAACACACACACCACGCCTATCCTCACTATTTTCTGTTTGGCTAAGATGCGCATTCGCAGCCCAAATTTGCATTTCATGCATGAGTCAATCCCTCAATTCGCGTTAAGCATTGGAATAACAACGGCCCGTCACAATAAAAACACGGTTCTCCTTGATGCATAAGCAGAGTCCGAGCGGGTGAATTCTGCAATTGCATCAAGGGTGGCAACAAATAATACGGCGCATCAAAGAGTTCAATCATCTGCAATGAGGTGCACGCAATACCAATGCGACTTTGGCCAAGTTGCATCTGGCAAATCATCCGTCGCTGCGCTGGCACGGTGGCAAGCAAATTAAAATGATCATCCGGCACCACGACAGGCATCGCATCATGAGTGAGATCCAACACAAATTCGGTCGCGGTTGCCCCCAGTAGCAGGTTCTGCTCCAACACCACCACTGAACTGATGAATTTTTTCTCAACTAATATCGCGATTCGATCAAACCGCAAGCAGGCAAAATGCCCCGATAGCGAAGGTGCTGTTTCTGCGCTGTAACGATCCATAATCACTCTCCACCTAACCGCAAATTAATTGCATGTATATCAACCTAAGCCTTACTCAATATTGCATTTATTGATATACCCAACCATCACACCCGCATTGCCTCGCGAACGCTCACCAGCAGCTCACCATCGGTATACGGCTTGGTGATGTAGGTGTCCACCCCCATTAACGCCGCCTGTTGCCGATGTTTATCTTGCGAACGCGAGGTAATCATAATGACGGGCAAGCCCTGCAAGTCTTGTCGATTTCGCACGTGAAAGGTCAGCTCTAGGCCATTCATATTGGGCATTTCCAAATCTGTGAGTAGCAAGTCAGGCTTGAACGCACGCAAGGTTTCAACCGCATCCAGCCCATCTCGTGCCGTTTTGACATTAAATCCGGCGTCATTCATTAATTGCGCCAAGGAATTTCTCACCGCCAAGGAATCATCGACGATCAAAATACCACTCTTGGCGACTTCGACCGGGGTCGCTCTGGATACCTGCTGCACTTTCCGCGTGGTGGATTGCAGTAATTGCGACAAATCCAACATCACCACCACAGCACCATCACCGCGAATCGACAAACCCGCCACGCCGCAAATATGCCGCGCATACGGCCCTGCGTCTTTTAGCAATAACTCGCGCGCATCCAACAGTTGATCGACCAATACCGCCAATACTTGCTGATCACTTTTTACAATCACAATATCGTAATCAGTCAGCGGCTTTTCTTCTTGCGGCAATCCTGCTAATGCAGCCAAAAACTGTAGCGGATAGCTTTTATTGCCAATGCTAAACAATGACTGCCCGGCTACTTTGGAGAACTCGCCAACGCCACGCGAAACGGCTTGTACTACCGAGGTTGACGGCAGCGCAAACAATTGCTTGCCCAGTGCAACCACCAAGGCATGCTGGGTACTGAGTGAGGCTTGAAAACGCAGCGTAAAGCAACTGCCACGGTCGAGTTCCGTTTGGATTTGCACGCCACCGTTCAAGCTTAGCGCCCATTCGTTCACCACGTTCAACCCCACACCGCGCCCGGATATTTCATTCACACTATCGCGAGTCGAAAATCCTGCGTGCAAAATCAAACGCGCTAATTGTTCATCACTGAGCACGTCATGCTCATCAATCAAACCCCTTTGCAGCGCCCGCTGCCGCACGGCGCTCAAATCCAAACCATAGCCATCATCCTGACAACGCACGACGGCTTGCTGCCCAAGCCGTTCAAAGGTCAGCACAATCGTGCCATGCGGATTTTTCCCCAGTGCTTGCCGATGATCTGGTGGCTCCAAGCCATGATCAATCGCATTGCGTAGCAAATGCAGCAAGGGCTCGGCCAAACCATTAAGCACATCCCCGTCGAGTAAAATATCCGCACCATGAATGACCAGCTCGGCTAATTTACCCGTTGCTTGGCACGTCGCATGGACGGTGCGCTGCAAACGAGACGCCAACACGCCGACCTTGGTCATGCGCGTTAAAATCACTAAATGCTGCAATTCGGCGGCGAGTTTATGCTGCTGATATTGAATCGATTGCAATTGCGAGATTTCATCTTCCAGCTTGTTACTCAGCATCCGCGCATCGGCAGATTCTTCTTGCAAAGCATGGCTGGTGCTGTGTAATTCGTTGTATTGATCCATTTCTAAAGGGTCGAAGCCCGCATGAATGCTCGACTGTGCGGCTGACACAACTCGACTGCTGCGAATATCCACCAGCGTCTCCAATTCCATCAGGCGCTTATTCACGCGAATATTTTGCTGCAACAACTCTTGCGAGCGTTGATTGGCCACGCTAAGTTTGCTTTCCATTGCAGCCATTTTGAGTGAGATCTCACTACTCACGCGAAATAGCTGCTCTATCGTTTGCAATGGCACACGGATGGCCGATTGATTGGCTGTTGCGGCTCTATCGTCAATGGCTTGGGGCGCTACGGCGGGTTCATCGTGTAATATTGGCAGTGCTGAGTGCGGCAAGTTACCCTCGACCTGCACCAACGCTGCCGTATGTAGGCCTATTTCGCCACGATGCAACGACTCGCCGCGATCAATCGCGTTGGCCAAATCCAATACCGCTTGCAATACATCTAATGCTTGCGACGGTGCTTCATCGCCCTCCAATAAATAACCGACCATTTGCTCAAGGCAATAGGCGGCATTCAGCAATACGCCAATCATCCACGGCGAGATTGCATCATCACGATGCTGCTCGATATATTCCAGAATGTCTTCGGTGTGATGCGACAGCACAACAATACCGCGAATACCAATAATCGCTGCGGTGCCTTTTAAGGTGTGCGCCAAACGCTTGGCTTCGCTAATCGCCGCTAGTTCAAACTGATTGTGTGCCAAGTCACGCGCCAACTGTGCCAAGCCAGCCACCTGCGCTGGGGCCTCCAGAACAAAACCTTGCAACAAGCTAGAGTCAACATCATCAGGAATACTCAGCTCAATATCGGCGGGGCTTGCTCGTTCCGCCCTTGCCGCCATACCGGCGCTTAAATCGGTCGCCGCCGTCGAACCTAATTTATGCATCAACTTCATCGCCGCTTCATCATCTAAGGACTGCGGCGCGGATTTCAGATGATCAACCAAGCCACCGGCAGTGGTTGGATCGGTGTAGTTTTTAAGAAAGAAAATCACCAACTGTGGCCAGCGCGATAGAAAATGTCGATACGCTTCACGTTCAGCAACCGGATTAGACGCTGCGGCTAATGCATTTTCCACCACCCAGCTACACACTTGCGTTAGGCCGGACAAGCCCGCCATTTCAGCAGCAGAACCCAAGCGTTCGACCAGACCCGTGTAACCATCAAGCGCATCGAGCAAGGCGGGATCGAATTCATCCAATAACAGCAGGCCTTCGAGCAACTGAGCTAAATCATCGTTCGCAGACTCCATTTCACCGGCAAAAGCCTGCATCAAGTCATTCAAATTCATAGCGTCGTCTCCGCTTGCGGTGATGTAACACGATCACATCAGCCGCCGAAGCGGCTGGTGAAATTAAGCCCGCACTGGTAATTTGAACACGGCCACTGACGACACCAAATTACGTGCCATTCCCAGTAAGCTTTCGGTTTCGACGTTTTGCAACTCAATTTGCTTGGAAGTCCGCTCGCTGGATTGACCAATATCTTCAATCGCAGTCAGTAAACCAATCGACATGGTTTTTTGTTGTGCCGAGGCAGTCGCAATCGCCCGCACCTGCTCGGCCAATTCCGAGGTAATTTTTTGCGTTTGGCGCATACTTTCACCGGCGTTTTGCGCCAATACCGAACCATTCACCACTTGGCCTATCGTCACATTCATCGTGGCAATGGCTTCATTGGTTTCGAGCTGAATATTATTCACCAAGGCCGCAATTTGCTGCGTGGCATTACGCGAATTTTCTGCCAAGCGCTGCACCTCTTCGGCCACCACCGCAAAGCCACGCCCCGCCTCGCCCGCCACCGCCGCCTGCATCGCGGCATTCAATGCCAATACGTGCGTGCGTTCAGAGACGGTATTAATCAAATTCACAATGACGTTAATTTCTTGTGAGCGCTCACCCAAGCGTTTAATCCGTTTTTCTGTTTCGGCAATGGTTTCACGAATCATCAACATCCCTTTCACGGTGCTATCTACCGTTAACAAGGCGCTATCGGTGACTTGAGTCGCTTGGTCGGCAGAATGACTGGATTGCGTGGCTAGCTCAGCCACTTGATTCATCGATTCATTGGCATCTTGTAAACGCGCCAACATCTGCGCTACCGACAAACGGTCAGCGGCGGCTGTTTCGGTCACCATTTGCGCCTGCAACCGTACATTGTTAGAACCTTTTTCAACATTCCCTGCGATCTCAGATACATTACTCAACACCTTGCAGGTTTCATCCGTCATTTGGTTAATTGAATCAGAAACCGTGCCGACAATATCCTGCGTAACTGGCGCGCGAACCGTTAAATCCCGTTGTGAGAGCTGGAACATCGCTTGCAAAATCGCTACCACCGAATTATTCAAATCATCATTTTCGGCCTCGGCTTTTTGCTGCGCCTGCAAACGCTCCAAGCTGAGTTGCTCCGTTTTTTGCTCAGATTCAAGACGCTCGTCCAGTAGGCCGTCGAATGCGTTGGCTAATACGCCCAATTCATCTTGGCTTTGCAATTGCGCACGGGCAGTTTTATCACCAGCCCCCACACTGGCAATGACCGACTTAATCACCGCACTCGGTTTATTGATGGATTGAGTCACCAATACTGCCATTGCCAAGCCGACAACAATCGCCAGTAGCGTCATTCCGGCAATACTCCATAGTGCGAACTGGTAAGTTGCTTGCCCTTCCTTATATTCATTCTGTGCCACATGCAATTGCAATCCAGTTAATAATTCAATTTGTTTACTAATCGGCTCAATGGCTGGATACATATCCTGCGTTGCATATTTTGAAATCGCTGGAATATCTTTATTTTTTAGTAACTCTTTCAATACCGCAACACTCTTATCGGCATTAAGCAACATCGGCCCAGCCTGCTCAACCAGTTCTTTTTCTTCTGGCGTTAAAAAAGTTTGTACATATGCGTCCCAATTTTCTTTCGCATAGGCCTGATCTTTAATCAGTTTTTCTAAGCCTTTTTCTGGACTTAAAATACCATCACGAACTTGAAATGCAACACTCACCAAATCTTCTTTGTACATATCGCCCACAATCGCCAATTGATTCAATGGCAATACCCGATCTTTGTACACGGTACTCAGTGAATTGTTAACTTTATTAAACTGAAATAAGGACCATCCACCGGCTACTGCCAAAAAAACCAGTAACAATGCCGACATGGCCAGCAACCTGGACTTAATAGTCATATTTTTAAAGATTTTCACGATAGTTCCTTTGAGTAATCAATTTAACTAATCCACAAATCAAGCATTAACCAACGCAGCTCGCATTTTTTCTAGCAAAATTTTATACTGAAAATCAATCCAATTTTCGTTATTAATTCGATACAAACCACTGGAGTACTCAAGGCATTGCTCATCGTCAATCTCTACTCGTTGTGACTCAGCAAATTTTAAACGCCGTGGTATGCCATTAATTCGAATTGCTGCAGCAAACTCGTCATGACCCAAAATAAGTAGCATTGGATTAGTAGTCGGCATAGCCGACAAATTCAAAAATTCCGCCACATCAAACACCGGAACTAAAGCGCCGTGCACATTACTCATTCCCAAAAACCACGTCGGCGTATTGGGCAAATGAAAAATATCAGGCATATCTGCCAATTCTTTCGCCTCGTCGAAAGCAAGCATTAAATTTAATTCTGCAATACGAATCCCTTGTCGTTGCAAAACTAAAGATTCAGCGCGGATTTGGCTGGGCAGTATTTGCCTACTTGCAAACTCAAAACCTTGATTTAAAGCCTCGGTCGGCCGTATTGCGGTCCACATCGCTGGCCTACAACACACTAAGTTGGCTTAGGATTTGTTCTTTGGTATAGGGCTTTGTAATAAAACCTTTCGCCCCCAACATTTGCCCCCATGCTTTATCGGCTTTTTGATCTTTGGCCGTCACAAATACCACTGGGATATTCTTGGTCGCATCATCATTGCGTAATGCCCTAGCGGCGGCAAAACCATCCATCTCTGGCATATTTACATCCATTAAAATCACATCAGGCAATAGTCTTTTTGCAATTTCAATGCCTTGTACGCCATTGCTCGCCATACTCACACCGTAACCCGCCTCAGATAATGTTTTCTCTAAATGCGAGCGATCAACTTGTGCATCATCCACCACCAAAATAGTCCGTATCATTGAGTCACCTCTTTAAGTAAACAAAAAAACTACGCTAACAACGTACTCTGCTGTTTATATTTATTAATCGCCTCAAGTAAAGTCGCGGCATTAATTGGCTTGCTTAAATACGCATCGCAACCCGCAATTGAGCCGCGAATTTTATCAAACGGTGACGATTTACTCGTCAACATAATAATGGGTAGTTTTTTAAACTCAGTCATTTTTCTAACTATTTTACAGATTTGATAACCATCTAAGCCGGGCAAAATAACATCTAAAAACATCGCATCGTATTGATTTATTTTTAATAAATGCAGGGCTTCTTCGCCCGTACCAGCGAAGTCCACTTTGATATTCAGTGAGCGAAGATATAATTCCATTTGCTTTTGTACGGTCGGACTATCATCGACTAACAATATTTTCATAATATGCGTGTCAATAACTGCTTTCTCTACAATTTCTGTTGAGGCATTAATTTCATTTTTTACTACTTCATCCAGCAGCATCAGCAAGCGTGCAGGGACAATCGGCAAACGGATGGTGTATTTGCTGTGGTGTATTTTTGCGATTTCACTTTTGGGGGTGGTAATTAGAATAGTGGGGGACTCACGATAGCCACGCATTTCATTCCATGCGCTGACTGAATCCAGCATCACTTCATCCAGCAAAAACAAATCGGGCTTTTGATCTTTGGCGCACATTGAATAACGAATATCGCGCGTTGCAGAAACACGCAACACCCCCGACATTGCCCATTGAATGGCATCACTTTGATTCGATGTCCAAATCGCAACGCTTTGATTTTCCATCACAGCACCCTTCTTTCAATTCATACTCAGCAAGCAATGCGCTCACCAGAGCCTCATGATAGAACAGGTATTTTTGCAAAAAGATTAAGCCGACGAATGGAGTTTAGTAAGTATTGGCAATTAAAATTGCAGCAACACAAAGTAGAAATTGGGACGGCTAGTTTGAGAACTAGCTAAAGATAAGCTGACAAATAAAAACACAAAGGATTTTCATTCTCATGTGTTAACTATGCCAGTAAAACCATTGCGTTAGCCAAGCAAGAATCGATTGAAATTAATGCAGGTATTACACTCTAAGCCTTATTGGTTAAATCGTATGGCAACATACATCACCACCACTGATGAAAATGATGCACCGGCCCAATACCGCGCCCAACCTCCAAACGCTCAGCTTGCGTAATCGCCGCCAATAACCACTTTTTTGATTTCTCGACTGTTTCAGCCCAATTCTTACACTGAGGCCGAAGCGCAGTCAAGGCGGCGGACAAGGTGCATCCTGTGCCATGCGTATGACGAGTGGCAATACGAGCGGCAGGAAAACAGACTTCATCAGATGGCGTAATCAGCCAATCAGGGCAAGAATCACCGCCCAAATGCCCGCCCTTCATCAACACCGCTTGTGCGCCCGCTGCGAGTAATTCACGACCTTGCTGACGCATTTGATCTTCTGATTGCGCCTCCGCGCAGCCGAGCAATGCCGCGGCTTCGGGCAAATTGGGCGTAATCATACTCGCCAGTGGTAGCAATTGCTCGCGCAAGGCATTCACCGCTGCCGGATCAAGCAACGCGTGACCGCCCTTCGCGATCATCACGGTATCGAGCACGATAATGCTCGGTCGATAATGCTTTAAGCGTTCCGCGACCACAGAAATTGTTGCCGCATTGGCCAGCATCCCCATTTTGACCGCATCAACCCGAATATCGCTGAACACCGCATCGCATTGCGCCGCGATAAACTCGGGCGACACCACTTGCACACCCTGTACGCCCTGCGTGTTTTGTGCGGTCAAGGCGGTAATCACGCTCATGCCGTAAGTGCCGAGCGCCGAAAACGTCTTTAAATCAGCTTGAATTCCCGCACCACCGCCAGAATCCGAGCCTGCAATCGTCAATGCATGGATAGTCATTTGCCTTGTCCTCGTGCGGCCTTTATTTCAGCCAATAAACCTTGCGTGGCGCTGGTGATGTCCACTTTTCCGCAAATAGCCGACACCACCGCGACACCGTGCAGACCTTGCGCAATTAAAGGCGCAGCTTTACCAGCTTGAATCCCGCCAATCGCCACGGCGGGTAAGCAACCATTTTGCATCATGGCCGCTACCTCATCTACTGCTAGCACGGGCGAGGCATCTTTTTTCGTACCAGTAGGGTATACCGGTCCAACGCCAACATAATCAATGACGCCAGCTCGATACAGCGCCTCGGCCTCATTAAATTGCGCTAAGCAATTGGTCGACAAGCCCACAAACTTACTGGGTCCTAATAAACGCCGCACTTCAGCCACCGGCAAGTCTTGCTGCCCGACATGTACACCATCAGCATCCACTGCCAATGCAATATCGACATGGTCGTTAATAATGAGCGGCACATTCAATGGTGCAAGTACAATTTTTAATTGTTGCGCAGTCTCCAGCCATTGACGTTTTTTCCAATTTGGCGCGCGCAATTGCACCACAGTAACGCCGTTAGCGGCAGCTTGCTGCGCCGTCGCCACCATGCCCTCGATACCACCGCACAAATCAGGGTCGAGCACCAAATACAGGCTTAAATCAATCGCGATAGGTCGGCGGCTCATATGCTATCGCTCCGCAACGGTGCTTGATGCATCTGATGCGGCGCATCGGCAATGATAGAAAATACTCGCTTGGAAATGGTTGTGGTGATTGGGTTCAAAGCAACTCCGTTCACGGCGAAGGGCGTCGCACATCAATGCGGCTGACTTTCCTACGCCAGTATTATCTGGATCAGGTACCACGGGTTTTTCTCATTCGCTGGCTTGAACTAGTCATGCGGCACCCCGAGTCTGCCGACATTTTACCTTGCGTCCTGGTATCTGACTTGCGGCTAGATCAAACATTTCATTATACGTATTGTTCAATTCACTTCTTTCGAGATGGCCATAACACAGGTAAAACGCACAAGCACAAGCACAAGCACAAGCACAAGCACAAGCAACACTATACCGCTCATCGAATATATTAATACTCGCCCAAAAAATTGGACGTAATTTCTAAATTATCTACTACTAGCTTTCTATACTAATCACTAGTGGAGTTCGCCCCACAAGAAACTGACAAAACGGTTGAGAACGCCTTATTTATCGTAATTTTGAAGAACAATCTTAAGCTATAAATCATCATCAGATTCCAAGAGCTGAACCGAGGACAACTGGTCGAAGTAGTCTTATACTTTATCGAAATTTAGTTACAATTAAAGATCAGTACAGTAAGTAGTAACGAACAACGGCTTTGACTTATTCTGCGATAATTGTCACCCCAAACACCAAAATATTGACGGCATGAATGAAATTTAGCGTTTTTCTCGACGAACCCGTTCGAATTACTTTGCAGCAACTCGCCATCAACC
>CAUPHX010000053.1:0-12053 GCA_963511125.1 uncultured Deefgea sp.
CGCGTTTGGGTTTACCAGAAAAATGCCGCGAGTAATTCTCGATGCCTTTGCAAAAGCCCATTTCACCGAGCATTTCTAAGTCAAAACGCGTACGTTGTTCAAGCCGCTGCGCTTCGACCAATTTGTGTTCTTGGTAATAAAACGCTAAACGATCACGCAGTTCATCTTTGATCGTTTCTATTGCGGAGAGCACTTTTTCGCGCGGCGTCACGTAATGGCTAGACGGGAATACGGTAAAGCGACCCATGCGCTGCTTCACATGGCCGGTGAGCGGATCGAACAGGCTGATGCGCTCGATTTCATCGTCGAACATCGACACGCGTACTGCCAAATCGGCGCTCTCGGCGGGGAAAATATCAATCACATCACCGCGAACGCGGAAATGCCCGCGGGCAAATTCGATTTCGTTGCGGTCGTACTGCATCGTAATCAGGCGTTTGATGATGTCGCGCTGGCCGATCTTTTCGCCCTCAGACAGATGCAAAATCATCGCGTGATAATCGGACGGATCGCCAATCCCGTAAATCGCCGATACGGTCGCCACGATAATACAATCGGGGCGCTCCAGCATCGCCTTGGTCGCGCTCAAGCGCATTTGCTCGATGTGCTCGTTAATCGCGCTGTCTTTTTCGATAAACAGATCGCGGCTCGGCACATAGGCTTCGGGCTGGTAGTAGTCGTAGTATGAGACGAAATATTCGACTGAGTTTTCGGGGAAAAACTCGCGCATTTCCGAATACAACTGCGCGGCGAGGGTTTTATTCGGCGCCATAATAATCGCTGGCCGTCCTGTGCGGGCGATGACGTTGGCCATCGTGAAGGTCTTGCCCGAGCCAGTTACGCCAAGCAGCGTTTGAAAACGCAATCCATCGTCTAAGCCTTCAATCAGTAGCTCAATCGCTTTGGGCTGATCGCCAGCGGGCGGGAAGGGCTGAAATAATTTGTACGGTGAATTGGGGTATTCAACAAACATGGCTAACCTGATTGAAAGCAAGACCCCGCATTGTGGGCGGATGTGCGAGTGGACTCAAGCCTTGCGTTGCGAAAGGTGTTTATTGTTTCGCAAACAGCGTCGTTTTGGGGGTGATTAAACGGCGCAACGTTGCGCGTACGTCAGTCTTTATCGCCACGCCGTCGCGATAAAGAATCACAGGATCGAGAATCGGTTCGTCGCCGATGGCCAGTTGCGCGACATTGTCTGGACTGATGGTGTAGCGACCGAGCGCTTTGGAGATTGGCCACGGCAACTCGGGGAAGACCACATAAGCCAATTCCGAGCAGACAATCCGTTCGTGCGTCAGCACATCAAAGTTAAAATCGTATTCTTTGCCCACTTGGGCCAGTGCGGTGAGGATCGCGGTTTGTTGATAATCCACATCGGGCGTTTGGCTTTCGCGCAGTACCAGTAGATCGTCAATATTGAGGAAATGCGCCAAACTACTGATGGTGACGCCGCTACGTAGCGCCTCGACAATCCGGCCACCGTTGCGGATTTTGTCTTGGTAGACGGGCGCAATTTCATCCCAAATACCCATTTCACGCAGCTCTGCTTCGCTGCCTAGCCAAACAGCAACGTGGCCATAGTGGCCGGGAATCATTTTGTCGGTGAGGCGAAATGGGGTTTTTTCGAGCAGGATATCGAGTGGCTTGAGCTGGCTTTCGAGTGCGGCGACTTCATTGGCAGGTAGATGCGCCAGCTTGCCTTTGCGCGTTTGCACCAAGCCCACCATATTGCCAAAGCCCAGACTCAATCCAAAGCTCAGCGTGTTTTGAATGCTTTGCTGTTGTAGCCCCAATTCGCCAACTAAATAGGTCAGGGTATCGGCTACATCGACTTGATTACTCTGGTGCAGCGACACATACCAGACCGTGCTTTGGCTGAGTGCGTAATAATCGTTTTCGAGCTGGCTGCTATTGATGCCTTGCTCGCGGCGTTCATTCATCAATTCATCGACAAATTGCGTCGCTTTGAGTAGCCGAGTACGAAATTCGTTGGAGTGGTAATTACTCGCAAGCTGACGCAGTGAACTCGCTTTGCCGACATCGTAGGTGAGTAAATAGTTGAACGATGGATTGTTGGCATAGGGCGCAACGGCAATTTGGTAGCTGTCCATTAAGACTAACGCCGCCGCTAAACCTTGCTGAATATCGAGCAGAAGTTGCTGGCCTGCAGCGTCATTTGGATTGATCGATAGGGTGTAGCTGACGTCTTTGAGCAGCGGCAAGGGTTTGAAATTATGCGCATTGGTCGCAGCGGTGTTTGAGCGTTGGAGCCGCACGTTAGACTGAAATAAGGGCGCTACTTTTTCGGCGTAGGGCAAAATATCGCTGCGCAATTGGATGTAGCGCAGCGCGATGTCGCGTATCTGGTTACTTTGTGCGCGAGTGAGCTTGGGCTGACTTTGTTCGGTGATTTGGTGTGTTTGCGCGAATTGATAGGCTTGGCTGCGCAAATTAATTAAATCATTAATCTGGTTTTGAAAGTGATTGGACTCAACTGCGCTGACACTGAGCGGCAAGAGTAAAAGTAAACTCAATAAGAAACGTAACATGCTGTGCCCTTTTTTGTTTGGCCCATCATCGTGCTAAATCGTGAAACTGTAAAATTTTTCTACTGAGGTCTGATCTATAAATCAACAAAATGTAGGGTATTTTTATGTAGGCTTTATTTGTTATTACCTGCATCGATATACCTTTGGTTTTAAGCTGTGGCAGAGTATTTCGTGGTTCAGAATTGATTCAGCTCAATGAGTGCATTCTAGCGTTATCAACATTGAAATGTGACATAGGCATTTATCATGCGAGCATGGATCGTACTGGGATTGGCGGCAAGTTTGGCGGCGGGCGTCGCTCAAGCGGATGATGATTGGGATGACGATTATAAACGGCAGCACAAACCGAAATGGAAGCAAAAAGATTATGCTGTCATTCGCTCAGTCCAGCCGCGCTACGATCATATTAATCAATCACGGCAAGAGTGTCGCTCTGAATGGGTGACTGAAACAGTCAATCAGCCGACGAACCCGCACTATGGCGGGGCGATTATCGGCGGCGCTGCGGGGGGCGCTATTGGTACGCAAGTCGGTAAAGGCCGCGGCCGCGATGTGGCGATTGTGGCGGGCACTTTGATTGGTGCGATGGTCGGAGATCATGTGGCGAATCCTTATCGTGCACCGCAAACGCAATCCGTGAATCGCGAAGTGCAGCGCTGCTATCCTGTGAATGATTACCGTAAACAAATTCGCGATTATCAGGTGGCGTATGAATACCGCTCGCAAATCTATTCAACGACCATGCAGCGCTATCCAGGCGAGCCAGGCTCACGCTTACCGGTGCGGGTTTTGGTAGAATTGGATGATTAATCGTGCGTGGGCAGCTGCTTGTGATTATCCCCACGCTCTTCTGTATCACTTGCAGGTACAATCGCCCTTGATTCAAAAGGAACATGTGATGAACGCTCTATTCAAAGTATTGTTTTGTACCGCGTGTTTATTGGCGGGCTCGGCTTATGCGGCTGTGAGCCGCGACGATGCTTCGGCCTTGGCGCAAAAGAAAACCAACGGCGGGCGCGTGATGTCGGTGGAAAAATTCGTTGAAGGCGATAAAAACGTCTGGCGCGTTAAAGTGCTGACTAGCTCTGGCGAAGTGCGCGCGGTGTTTGTGGATGAAGCAAGCGGTAAAGTGTATTAAGCGATGCGTTTACTGCTGATCGAGGACGAAGCCGCACTACGTGATGCACTGGCAGCCCGTTTAATTGCCGAAGGTTATCGCGTTGATACCTCCGCTGATGGCGAGGACGGCTTGTATCAGGCGTGCGAATATCCATTCGATTTGCTGATTGTCGATTTGGGCCTGCCCAAGCTGAACGGCATTCAAGTCATTGAGCGTGTTCGCGCGGCGGGGCATACGATGCCGATTCTGGTTTTGACGGCGCGCGCCAATTGGCAAGAAAAAGTCATGGGACTAGAAGCGGGGGCCGATGATTATCTGACCAAACCGTTTGAATACCCTGAATTGGCCGCGCGCGTGATGGCTTTGCTGCGCCGCGCCTTAAAAGCCTTACCCAATGGACTTGATTTTGGCTCGCTGCAAATTGATTTTGCGCGCCAGCAAGTGCGCAATGCCGCTGGCGTCATTGATTTAACTGCTTTTGAATATCGCCTTTTAGAGCATCTGATTCATCAGCGCCCCAATGTGGTGAGTAAACTCGCGCTGGCCGATTATCTGTATCCACACGAAGCCGACCGCGATAGCAATGTGATTGAAGTGCTACTGAGCCGACTGCGCCGCAAACTCGACCAAGACAGCGAAATCAGTAGCATCGAAACCGTGCGTGGACGCGGTTATCGCTTTACTTTGGACTCGGTGTGATTGATCTAAGAAATCTAGCGATTCGAACTCGGCTTCATCTCGGCGTCAGCGCGGTCTTGCTGGCGTTTTTTTGTTTCACGGGGCTGGCTGTGCAAAGCATTTACAGCCAACATCTACGCGATAGCCATTTTACACGGCTGCAAAGTGCGGTGTATTTGCTGATTGCGATGACGGAGTTGAATCCACAAGGCCAGCTCGAACTCCCCAAACAATTGGCCGAGCCACTGTTTTCTATTCCTAATTCTGGCCTCTATGCCTTTATTGATAATCCAGATAAAACCGAGCGATGGGCTTCGCCGTCTGCGGCGCATATCAAAAATATCCCCCCTTTGGCGTTGAGTACGGGCGTATGTCAACAAGAAGCGCTGCTTATGGGCCAGCGTGATTTTTTGCAAACTGCCTATCAAGTTCGTTGGCTCACCGGACAAACTGCACAGACGATCCGTTTTCGCGTACTCGAAGATCAGCAGTATTTCCAAATTCAATTGGCACAATTTCAGCGCGCACTTTGGGGTGGTTTAGCGGCCGCTGCGGTGTGTTTGTTGCTCGCGCAGGTTTTAATTTTGCGTTGGGGCTTAGCACCGCTGCGACGTTTAGAGCTTGAACTCGCTGCGATAGAGGGGGGCGAGCAAGTTCAAGTTTCTGGCGCGTACCCGCGAGAATTGGCGCCATTAGCGGGCCGACTCAATCGTTTGGTCGAGCAAGAACACGCGCGGCAGCAGCGTTATCGTGAAGCTTTAGCCGATTTGGCGCACAGCTTGAAAACGCCCTTGGCGATTTTGCGATCAGAGCCGACTGGCGATGATGACCCGCAGCGCGTCAACGAGGCATCGATGGGCGCTTATGCCGAGCGAGTGCGCGAACAGGTGACGCGCATGGATCATATTGTGCAGCACCAACTCAATCGCGCTGCGCTGCGGGGTTCAGTTGAATTGGCTGCAGCAATTGCCCTCAAGCCCATCGCCGAGCGCGTCTTGGCTGCGATGCAGAAAGTCTACGCTGGGCGTGGTTTAACGTTCACCTTGGATTGCTTTGACGATGTGGCATGGCCGATCGACGAAGGCGATGCGTTTGAAGTGCTCGGCAATCTGCTCGATAACGCGGGCAAATTCGCGCAGCATAACGTTGCGCTGTCATTGCGCAGTAGTAATGCAGGTTTGGAGATAATCGTTGCCGATGATGGGCCGGGTTTTGGGGCTCAGCCAGAGCGCGCCTTGCAACGCGGGATTCGTTTGGATGAATTCAATCACGGGGCGGGTCAAGGAATCGGTCTTGCGGTGGTCGCCGATATTGTTGATGCCTACGGCGGAACGATTCAATTAGGGCGTAGTGCTTTAAATGGCGCAGAAGTACGGATTGTTTTTAGTAAAAGGGTATAGCCATCTAGATCTTTATTGATATTGCTTTGATGGATATACCCTTGCTGCTTTAGTGGTGCATTGCTGGCATTGCGCTACTCATCTCTGGTGCCATCAATAGCGTTGGATCTAGCATCCCGAAAATCATCGCAATGTGTGCGACCACCAAGAAGATGGCCACAAAGATCGCATGTAGTTTGAGTTTTCTTTCCTCATCCCAGCCTTTGCCAATCACGCCCAAATCCAATAAAGCCAAGCCGCCCAAAGGCACAATACCGGATAAATAAAAGCCGACCGCAATCATATCAGCGATGCCGCGCCATTCTCCGGCCTGCGTAATCGGAATCACGGCATTGATCATTAAATAGACAAATACCCCACTGATATAAATCCCGCCGGTAATGCTGGCAAAGCGATTGATTTGCCGCATTCTGCCGTGATACTCGCGTGAAAAGAGGATAAATAGCTCAGTAATCGCGACGGTTTCGGCGAGGACAACGGGAATCGCCATAAATAAAATCAGATTCCACGGTTGATTTTCGGCCAGCAAGGCCATGTAGTGTGTCATGTTCATGTGAGTCTCCGTGGCGCAGGCTTGCTGCGCCGTCATTGAGTGAAAGCGTAAAAATTTGCAGGGAAATTTTACGAATCAGACCGTGGCGGAGGTGAGGGAGGCGCAATACTGATGACTTGCCATGCAATCAAAGGCGCGGCATGGCGCTCGCTTTGGCGCTCTGCCGTTTCTACCGTCAACAAGGGCGGAACGGGGAGCGCGCAGTGACTTAAACAATCACTGATGCTTGATAGATTGATCGCAGTTGATTTTGCGGGTTCACCACAATGTGAGGCTGCGCCAGCAGTGCTGGTGCTGACAGTCGGTGCGGCATGTAACGGTGCGCCAATCCCGAACAGCACGATGCTCAATGCTAAAAGCACAGGGCAAAGACGTTGTACGAGATGTCGCCAAAAATACATGGATGTTGATGCCATTTGATAGTGATTACATGAACTGATTCTGTTACGTTGGCGGCGCGAGGGTATTGCGCTAAGTCAATGTGGCTTACTGTGGGTTCAAACCGAGAAATGATTTCAATTGAGAGCGATCAATTGTGGGTTCAATCGCGCTGGCGTTATTAAGTGCCCATTCGGTGAAGTGGCGACTGGAAAGCAAAAAAAATACCCCGCCACAAGGACGGGGTAAAAAACTCTCGTAAAGTTTAGTGTTGCTGGCGATTAAATCGCGCTTTGGCGTAGTTGTTCCAGGATCGCTGGGTTTTCTAAAGTTGATGTATCGGCGGTGATTTCAACGCCTTTGGCGATGTCACGCAAAAGACGACGCATGATTTTACCTGAACGTGTTTTTGGTAGATTGTCGCCGAAACGGATTTCGTCCGGTTGAGCGATCTTGCCGATTTCGTGAGCCACCCATTCACGTAGCTCTTTGGCGATGCGTTTGGCATCGTCGCCTTCTGGGCGATTGCCTTTGAGTACCACGTAGGCAACAACAGCTTCGCCTTTGATATCGTGCGGTTTACCAACCACGGCGGCTTCAGCAACCAATGGATTGGCAGCGAGTGCCGATTCAATTTCCATTGTTCCCAAACGGTGACCCGAAACATTCAATACGTCGTCGATGCGGCCCATGATCCAAATGTAGCCGTTTTCGTCGTAATGTGCCGAATCGCCAGCCAAGTACAATTTGCCGTTGTAGTCTTCTGGGAAGTAGGTTTTTGCAAAGCGTTCTGAATCGCCCCAGATATTACGGACCATTGATGGCCAAGGTTTGCTCACCACCAAAAAGCCACCTTTACCGGTCGACACTGGCGCGCCAGATTCGTCGACGATGTCGGCCATAATGCCTGGAATTGGTAAAGTGCAAGAGCCTGGTTTAGTCGCTACGGCGCCTGGCAACGGTGCAATCATATTGCAACCGGTTTCAGTCTGCCACCATGTATCGACGATAGGGCAACGGCCGCCACCAATCACTTCGTAATACCACATCCATGCATCTGGATTGATCGGCTCGCCCACCGTACCCAACAAGCGCAGTGACGATAGATCGTATTGTTTTGGCAAGTCGCCGCCGAGTTTGATCAATGAACGAATCGCAGTCGGTGCCGTGTAGAACGTCGTCACTTCGTGTTTTTCAATCATTTGCCAGAAGCGTGATGCGTCTGGGTAGGTTGGCACGCCTTCAAATACGACTTGCGTGGCACCAATGCCCGATGGGCAGTAGGAGAGGTAAGAGTGGCCAGTAATCCAACCCACGTCGGCCGAGATCCAGTAAACGTCGGTTTCTTTGTAATCGAATACCCATTTCATCGTCACTTGCGTGCCGAGCAGGTAGCCGGCCGACGAGTGTTGCACGCCTTTTGGTTTACCGGTTGAACCTGAAGTGTAAAGAATAAACAGTGGGTGCTCAGATTCAACCCATTCTGGTTCGCAGACGTCAGCTTGGTCTTGCACCAATTTGTGCCACCAAACGTTGCGCTCAGCATTCCAGTGTTCAGGCTTATTGCTGGTGCGTTGGAATACCACAACTTTAGTGACGGTATCGCAGCCACCGAGACCCAAAGCTTCGTCGACCATCGATTTGAGTGGGGTTGGTTTGCCGCCACGGATTGATTCATTGGCAGTGATGACCAATTTGGCTTCTGCATCTTGAATACGATCGCGCAATGCGCCAGCCGAGAAGCCACCGAATACGACAGAGTGAATCGCGCCGATACGGGCGCAAGCTTGCATCGCAATTACGGCTTCAACGGTGTGTGGCATGTAGATGACAACGCGGTCACCTTTGCCTACGCCAAGGCTTTTCAGTCCGTTCGCAAATTGGCAAACGCGATGATAGAGTTCGCGGTAAGTCACGCGAGTCACCGAGCCATCGTCGGCTTCAAAGATAATTGCGACTTTATTGGCCTTCGTCTCAAGGTGACGATCAAGGCAATTGTAAGATACGTTGATTAAGCCATCTTCAAACCATTTAAAGAACGGCGGGGTTTCTTGGTTCAAGACTTGAGTAAATGGTTTTTTCCAGCTCAGCATGCTACGAGCTAGGTCAGCCCAGAAGCCTTCATAATCAGCAGTGGCTTTTTCGCAGAGGGCGTTATAGCCATCCATGCCTGATACGGTTGCATTAGTACGAAACTCGTCTGATGGTGGAAATAGACGTGTTTCTTTTAAAACTGAATCGATACCACTCATGTGTGAACCCCTTCGTAGAGAAACTGAGTTGAAAATAATCTGTTTTGAAATTTATTGGATTACGAGCTTGAAAGCTAATTGTCTTTTTTGATGTCATAAATCAGTGAGGCTGATGCAGTGAGAAGCGACTTGAATTAATTGGGTTTTGCTTGGGTAAAATGAGCAAACCAGCTATCCTCACGATGTAACAAAGGATTGAATTTGCTGATAAGGAATGCAATGCCGCTTGATGTTTTACCTGCACTCCTGCGTGTGCAATCGAATTTTCTCGCCGAAGCGATCAAACCCGGCGCGTTTTCGGCTGCCTTGCAGGACTTGCTGCAATTAAGCGGTAGCACCTGTGGTGGCATCGGCGAGTGGAACGGCAACAACAGCAGCGCACAAATGATGGCGCTGCAACCTTTCAATGAAGCGTCAAGTTCAAGCGGTTTGTGGTTATTAAAGCTCGATCATCGGGCGGCTTTGGCGAAAGGTCGTGCGGTCGTGCTTAATCAATATCCGATTGATGCAAGGACATCTGAGCTGCTGGGCATTCAGCAAAGCGCGCTAAATATCGTGTTATTGCCAATGCAGTGCCAAGCTAAAGTGGTGGGTATTGCTGTGCTGGCTAATCTTGATATTGCCTACAAGGCAATACTAGCCAAGCAATTGCAGCCCTTATTGACGACTTTGGCACAATTGATTTTGTTTCAAAGACAGTCCATCAATCGGATTCAATCGCAAGAAAAACACGCTCGGCAGCAAGCTTCTTTACGAGCCTTGAGCCAAATTACCGCGCTCCGGCAGCGCGATGATCATGATTTAATGGCCGATGCCTTGTATTTGGGCTGTAGTTATTTTGGCGTTCCGTTTGGGATTGTCAGTCATATTGAGCAAGATAATTATGTCATTGAGGTGCAGCATTCGAAGAATGGTGCTTTACATGACGGTGCACGGTATCGCTTAGGGCAAACGTATTGCAGTTTGACTTATATGGCCGACGACGTCGTGGCGATTTCAATGATGGGCTTATCGCCTTGGGCGAGTCACCCGTGTTACGCTGAAATGGGCCTTGAAACCTATATTGGGATTCCGATTTGGGTGGCGGGGCAGCGTTACGGCACGCTCAATTTTTCTTCTCCGGATGTGCAAGAACGTCCTTTTGATGAAATAGACCATGAGTTTTTACGCTTGATGGCGCGTTGGGTCGGCGGCACGATTGAGCGCCAATTGGCCAGACAAGAGCGCGATGAGATTGCTGAGCGATTTAAAAAAATTGGCGCGCAAGTGCCAGGGTTGATTTTTCAAACCCGAATGAATCAAGACGGTAGTAGCGCATACCTCTATGCCAGCGCGGGCATCGAGGATATTTACGGCGTTAAGCCCGCTGATGTGGCAGATGATGCTAGCAAAGTATTGGCGTATCTGCATCCAGACGACGTGAATGAAGTCGTTGCTGGCTATACCCAAGCTTTGAATTCTTTGTCGCATTGGGACACGGTTTATCGTGTTCGCCATCCAGTGAAAGGCTTAATTTGGGTTGAAGCGCATGCCGTACCAGAGCGCACGCCAGAAGGCGATACGCTGTGGTACGGCATGGTGATGGATGTGACCGAGCAACAAGCCGCTAAATATAAATTGCAGCAGGCGATGCAAGCGGCGGAAGCTGCCAATCAAGCCAAGAGCCTATTCCTTGCCAATATGAGTCATGAAATCCGTACGCCGATGAATGGGGTATTGGGCATGATTTCATTATTACTCGATTCCAATTTAACGCCGCAGCAACGTGAATATGCCGAAACGGTCCGTTTTAGTGGTGACGTTTTGATGGGCGTGATTAATGATATTTTGGATTTTTCTAAGATTGAAGCCGGTCGTTTAGAGCTAGAAACCCTTGATTTTGATTTTCCCCGCTTATTGAATGATTTCTCTGCAATGATGTCGCTGCGCTTGCAAGAGAAAGGTTTACGCTATCGTTGCAATATAGCGACTGAAGTGCCGGTGATGCTACGTGGCGATCCGGGTCGCCTGCGGCAAGTGCTGATTAATCTGGTTGGGAATGCGATTAAATTTACTGAACACGGCGAAGTGAGTATCAGTGTCAGTTTACAAAGCCAAACCGCTGATGCGATTACACTGCGCTTTTGCGTGAGTGACACGGGCATCGGCATTCCGAGTGACAAAATTCATCGGCTATTTAATAGTTTTTCACAGGTGGACGAAAGCACGTCACGGCGCTTTGGTGGCACGGGTTTAGGCCTGGCAATTTGTAAGCAGATTGTGACCTTGATGGGCGGCGACATTAACGCGCATAGCATTGCCGAACAAGGCACTGATTTTGTGTTTACCGTGCAAATGGCGATGGCTTCAGCGGCTGCACACGTACGAGTCAGGCGTGCATCAACGCCCCAGCAGCAGAAAGTCTTATTGGTGGATGCGATTGATACGCACCGAGAGGCCTTGTCGAGCTTGTTGTCTAAATGGGCGGGGCAGGTGGTCGCCGTATCCAGCAGCGAAAAAGCCTTAACGCTACTGCGGGATGCGGTGCAAGCGTCAGAACCGTTTACGCTGGTTTTATTAGACTTGCACCTCCCTGAAATAGATGGCTTGCAATTGGCACGAATCATTAAGGGTGACACTGCCTTGGCTGTGCTGCCCTTGATGTTGGTCACCGCGGTTGGCGTACGGGGCGATGGTAGCCGGGCGCATCAAGCAGGTTTTGCCGCTTATCTGACTAAACCCGTTGCAGAAGATGAGTTTTATGGCGTGCTTGAGCTGGTGCTGCAAGGTGAGGGCGATCTGCAACTGGTCACGCGGCATACTTTAAAAGAAGTGAATACGGCACAGCCTTATAAAGTACTGTTGGCAGAGGACAATCCTGTCAATCGGATTGTCGCGGTCAAAATGCTAGAGAAACTCGGCTGCACCGTGGTCACGGCAGAAAATGGGCGCTATGCCTTGCTGGCTTTGTTGGAACAAAATTTCGATTTGGTGTTTATGGATATGCAAATGCCGGAGATGGATGGCGTGGAAGCCACGCGCTTAATTCGTAGCCAGAATCATGGTGTTGGCTCGTCGAATTTGCCGATTATTGCGTTGACAGCGAATGCATTGGCAGATGACAAACAGCGTTGTTTTGAC
>CAUPHX010000054.1:0-12019 GCA_963511125.1 uncultured Deefgea sp.
AAATTTCCCAATCACTAAGGTCGGGCAACGTGGCGCATTCGATGTAGACGCGGGCTTCAGGCGCTAAATGCAGCGCAATTTGCGGCAGAATCGCGTTGAGTAAATCAGTATCAAACGGAGGATCAAGTAGCACCAAGTCAAATTGATCCTTGCAGCTGGCAAGAAAGCGTTCGGCCGTACCGCAATACAGTTCGATTTGATTGGCTTTGAGTAGTTCCTTATTGCTTTTAATTGCGGCAAACACAGGTTTTGCCGCTTCGACCATGACGACTTTTTTTGCATTGCGCGACGCCGCTTCAAAGCCGAGTGCTCCGCTGCCTGCAAACAGGTCAAGGCAAACCATGCTAGTGCAATCTTGTCCTAGCCAGTTAAATAGCGTTTCGCGCACGCGATCGGGCGTGGGACGTAGGGCTAAGGAGTCCGGAAATTTTAAAATTCGGCGGTTATATTGTCCGCCAATAATACGAACCTGATTTTTATGCTGTGCTGACATTACTGCTCCGCGTTAAAATCTAATTAATGAGTTATTTTCCCGCAGGATACCCGCGAACGCCATGTTTAGTTTTTTTAAGAAAAAGAAACCGCCAGAAGTAGAAGTCGCTCCCGAAGCGGCCATTCAACCTCAAACTGAGCCACAAGTGCTGGTGCCAACAGCGGTATCGATACCGAACGCCGATCTAATCGTCGCTAAGACGCCAGTGGTTGTAGAGTCAATTGAGGTGCCAGAGCCGACGGCGACTGAGCCTGAACCTCGTGTTGAATCCACTGTTCACTCGGTCACGCCAAGGGAGGATGCTTTTATTCCGCCGGCCAATTTAGCGCAGCCGCAAGAACGGCCGAAATTGTCATGGACTGAACGGCTGAAAATGGGTTTGGCCAAAACGCGCGATAAGCTTGGCAAAAGTTTGGCCAGCGTGTTTGGCGGTGGTCAAATTGATGAAGAGCTGTACGAAGAACTTGAAACCGTGCTGCTCACTGCCGATATGGGCGTCGACGCGACGCAGCATTTGCTTAAAGACGTGCGCGAGCGCGTTTCGCTCAAAGGCTTAAAAGACTCGGGTGAACTTAAAGACGCATTGAAAAGCAGTTTGACTGATTTAATCCGACCACTGGAAATCCCACTCGATGTATCAGGCCACAAGCCATTCATTCTGATGGTTGCCGGCGTAAACGGTGCCGGCAAAACCACCAGCATCGGAAAATTAGCCAAATATTTCCAATCGCAAAATCTATCCGTATTGCTAGCGGCTGGCGACACATTCCGCGCTGCGGCGCGTGAGCAGCTGGTGGTTTGGGGTGAGCGAAATGGTGTGCAAGTGATCGCGCAAGCGTCGGGCGATGCGGCGGCGGTGGCATTTGATGCGGTGAATGCCGCTAAAGCCCGTGGCATCGACGTGGTGATTGTTGACACGGCTGGGCGTTTGCCGACGCAATTGCATTTGATGGAAGAAATCAAGAAAGTAAAACGCGTGGTGCAAAAAGCCGACCCAACTGGCCCGCATGAGATTTTGCTGGTGCTGGACGCTAATACGGGGCAAAACGCTTTGGCGCAGGTGAAATCGTTTGATGACGCGCTGGGTTTAACGGGTTTGGTATTGACCAAGCTCGACGGCACCGCCAAGGGCGGCATCATCGCGGCGATTGCTAAAAATCGCCCGGTACCGCTGCGCTTTATCGGCGTGGGGGAAACCATCGATGATTTACGCCCATTCGTAGCAAAAGATTATATTGATGCTTTATTTGAGTAGGGTATTTTACTCTGGCCATTAATAATTAATGGCTACGTCTTTATACCTGCATTTTTTTTTTGGGGTTTAAATTGTCATCCGCAATGCTTTCAACTGAACGACTATTATTGCGGCCTTTGCAAGAAGACGATGCTGCGATGGTCGTTCAATTGGCGGGTGAGTGGCAGGTCGCAAGTAAAACGGGGCGTATTCCTTATCCTTATGAATTAGATATGGCTTTGGAATTTATTCGATCCCAGCAGAATGCCAGTGAGCGAGAAGTGATTTTTGCTGTGTGTCGACGCACCGATGCGGTACTGATGGGTTGCGTCGGTGCGAGTTTTGATGGTGATACGGCCGAGTTAGGTTATTGGTTTGGGCTGGCGTATTGGGGGCGAGGTTTTGCGACGGAGGCTGCGCAAGCGCTGATGTCATATGTGTTTTCCTTACCTGCAATAAGGCAAATGACCTCGTCTCATTTGCTAGATAATCTGGCGAGTGGTCGGGTGTTGATGAAGCTTGGCTTTACAGAATTTGAGTGCGTGACGGTCAACTGGCGCAATGAGGGTCGGGTTGAATTGGTGAAGTACCAGCTGTCGCAATTGGATTGGGCGGCAAGCATTGAGGGCGAAGGACGGCGATGATTCAATTTCAGCAAGTTAGTAAAATTTATCCCGGCGATATTGGCGCCATCCGCAATTTAAATTTTGAGGTTGCGGCGGGCGAATTGGTGTTTTTAGCCGGTCACTCAGGTGCCGGGAAGTCGACTTTACTTAAATTGATCGCTGGAATTGAAAAACCGACGACCGGTTCTGTTTTGCTCAGCGGCCAAAATTTAGCTCGTATGAGTCGAGCATCGTTGCCATTTATTCGTCGCCATATTGGTTTGATTTTTCAAGATCATAAAATTTTATTTGATCGAAGTGTTTTTGATAATGTGAGTTTGCCGCTAGATATTATTGGTTTCAGCCATCAAGAAGGTCGTCGGCGCGTCTTGGCTGCGCTGGATAAGGTGGGTTTAAGTGGCAAGGAAAAGTGCAATCCAATTGCCTTGTCGGGTGGTGAACAGCAGCGTTTGTGTATTGCGCGAGCGGTCGTCCATCGACCATCGATTTTATTGGCTGATGAGCCAACAGCCAATCTAGATAGTGACTACGCACACGATATTTTGGAGTTATTCAAATCGTTCCATCAAGTCGGCGTAACGATTTTGATTTCTGCGCATGATGAATCTCTGATGGCTGATTATGGTCGACGCATTTTGCGTCTGAAGCATGGGCAATTTACGGCATAAACGTAGTGTGAAAGCCGAGCGTGAGCTGCTGGCAGAGGAAAAAAATGAAAAATTGGTTCCGTCTAAATCTATTGATATTGATGCGCACGATTGGCAATCTATTCCGTCACCCAATCAGTAGCGCATTGAATTTATTGGTGATTGGCATTACAGCGGCGCTGCCTTTGGCGCTGTGGACGTTGATCGTTAGCATCTCAAATATTACCGAGCAAGTTTCGGTTGAGCCGCAGATGTCTATCTTTATTCGCAGTAGCGCGAATGTTGAAGAACTGAATGCTTTGAAATCAACCCTCAAGGCGGATGCGCGTTGGGCTAAGGTTGAGTTTATACCGAAAGATCAGGCGCTTAAAAGCTTGCAAGCGCATTTAGGCGCGGATGATTTAACCGCGGGTTTGCCAGAGAATCCGCTGCCGGATGCATTTGTGCTGCAGGCTAAAGACAATAATCCTGAGGATTTAGACGCGCTTAAAAAAGAACTGGCTTCAATTATGATTGTTGAAGAAGTGCAGCTCGACTCCGATTGGGCGCGGCGTTTGGTGCGAATCACCGACTTGGGGCACGTTATTTTTGAAGTTGTGGCGGGTTTATTGGCGTTAGCTTTGGTTTTGATTACGGGCAATGCGATCCGGATGCAGATTTTGACTCGGCGCGATGAGATCGAGGTGGCGAAGTTGATCGGTGCCACCGATTCGTTTATCCGTCGTCCTTTTATGCACGCGGCAGTGGTTCAAGGGGCTTTGGGTGGCGGTGTGGCGGTCTTGATTGTTTGGGGGCTGGTCGCCTATGTCAATCCAGCGGTGATGGAGTTGGCCCATTCTTATGGTCAATCGATTAGTTTATTAACGCCGAATTGGTTAACAATTCTGGTGGTTTGCGCTGCCACGGCCTTGTTGTGTGTCGTGGGCTCCGTTTTTGCCGTAGCTAGATATCTGTACCAATACCGCTAATCCCGGCTGGCGGATTGAATGTAGCTATGACTTGGATAGTAATAATTACCGTGCAAAATGATACTTGCATGTGATTGAATAGAGATGAACTTAAAACACAATTAGCACTCGGATGCATTGAGTGCTAATATAATTTTTGTTGGGTTGGTTTCAAGCTAGATTGACAGGAGATAAAGCAATGAGCAATGCGATGACACTTTCAACACTATCGGTTGGCGATAGTATTGAGCGCTATATTCAGCGTGTTAACGCCGTTCCTATGCTTTCGCCGCAAGAAGAACATGATTTGGCGACGCGCCATCAAGAAAATGGCGACGTTGAAGCCGCGCGACAGTTGGTGATGTCACACTTGCGCGTCGTAGTTTCGATTGCGCGAGGATATAGTGGCTATGGCTTGCCGCAGGCTGATTTGATTCAAGAAGGCAATATTGGCTTGATGAAAGCGGTAAAACGTTTTGAAGCCACGCGTGGTGTACGCTTGTATTCGTTTGCCGTGCACTGGATTAAAGCCGAGATTCATGAATATATTCTGCGTAACTGGCGCTTGGTTCGCATCGCAACGACCAAAGCACAGCGTAAATTGTTTTTTAATCTACGTTCAATGAAAACTAGTTTTGCCGCACTGACCCATACACAAGCCAAAAAAATCGCGGATGACTTAGGTGTAAAGCCCGAAGAAGTTCTCGAAATGGAAACACGGATGACAGGGCAAGATATTGCCTTGGTCGCTGATGATGGTGATGACGATGGTTATGCACCGATCGATTGGCTTGCTGATAGTCACAATGAGCCAACTGCGGCAATGGCGCGTGCGAGTACTGATCGCCTGCAGTCAACAGGGATTGTCGAGGCACTCGATGGGCTTGATGAGCGTAGTCGCCGGATTATTGAAGCGCGCTGGTTGACTGACGAAGGCGAGTCTTTGACTTTGCATGATCTGGCTGCAGAGTTTCAAGTTTCCGCTGAGCGTATTCGCCAAATTGAAACGAAGGCGTTGCAAAAGATGAAACAATTTTTGCTACCCGAAACAGTTTAGTAGATAAAATATTTATTTAAAGGGCGCATTGGCGCCCTTTTTTATTTTTTTGTTCAATAATTGCAGTGTTTAGACGATAATGAAGCTAAGTCTTTGAAGCAATTACATATATTTCATGAAAACAGTTAAGTTATTACAGCGAGCCAACAGTTTTGCTGACTATTTATTTCAGGGTCAGGTGGGGGCATCTTCTTCTTTGTCGGACCCTGATCAGTATTCAAATCGAACTTCAGGTGACGTCCAAAGCCAGTCTGTGCTTGAAGCCCAATGGGATGGTCGTGATCGTCGGGCTGTTGAGGATCGTCGCGAGAGTGAGCGACGGAATGAAAAGCTGTCTGCGATGTTGGATACGCGAGTTCGATCAGATCGGCGGCGTGAGTCCCGGCGTCAAACCGACGAATTAGAGTTACGCTCTTTTTCTTGTCGGGTCTAGCGCAGTAGATGCCAAATTAGCGCGATGACACTGGCGGTGATTAATACACCCGCACTGATATTGCTGATGCGATGTAATTCTTTTCTTTGCGACGGCAATAGTACTCGCCACCCCATGCAGCAAATTATAAAAAATAGAAGAATATAGAGAAGTTTGCCGCTCATGATGGGTGGAGTAAACCTAAAGTGTCCGGCTGTCGGGATTTTTACTATTGATTTTGTAAGAATTGCGAAATAAGTTAAAGCTTTACTTTAACTATTGCAAAGCTAGTGCTTATTCTAAAAGGCTTTTGTTAAAAAAATATTTTTTCACTAAATCATTGTATCAAAACACAAAATTTCCGGCACAACTTGTGCCGGTTTTTTTTTTGCTCTATAGTGAGTTTCGGTGGGAGAAAGTGGATAAAAGTGTACTTTTGTGGTGATAAATTCGTTAAAATCGCGGCAAAGGTTGAATGATTGATTTTTAGGCCGTAAGTCTGCGGCAATAGGCTCTGGCACAAAATGTTTGGTGGCGTTTCTTCGATGAATTTGGACAGCAAAGGGCGATTGGCTATTCCAGCCAAGCATCGTGACGCCTTGCTTGCCCGTTCAGAAGGGAAGTTAGTCATCACCGTTGAGCCCTCTGGTTGCTTGCTGATCTATCCAGAGCCGGATTGGATTCCGGTGCGAGATCAGTTGAACACGCTCTCTGGCCCACAAATGGGTTTGCGCCGTTTGATCGTGGGTCATGCCGAAGAAATAGAAATGGATACGTCAGGCCGTATTTTGGTGCCTCCGGCATTGCGCCAGCGCGCTCAACTGGATAAAGCAGTCGCTTTAGTCGGTATGGGTAATAAGTTTGAATTGTGGGATGAAGCCAAGTGGAACGCCGTTACTGATCTAGCAATGGCGATGGACCCACTGGAGCTGCAAAATAACATGCAAGGAATTGTGCTTTGAGTGAAGTGGTAACAGCGAACTTCGTGCATTGCACGGTATTACTGAATGAGGCTGTCGACGCGCTCGCGATTCAGCCGGATGGTGTGTATGTCGATTGTACTTTTGGTCGTGGCGGCCATTCCCGTTTGATTTTGTCGAAACTCGGCCCAAGTGGCCGATTGATCGCATTTGATAAAGATCTGCATGCGATTGCCGAAGCAGCAACGATCACTGATCCACGCTTTACGATTGTTCACGAAGGGTTTGTGACCTTAGCCGATTCATTGGCGAAATTAGGCGTGACTCAGATTGATGGATTGTTGATGGATTTAGGTGTGTCGTCTCCTCAATTGGATGATGGCTCGCGTGGTTTTAGTTTTAGATTTGATGCTCCGCTGGATATGCGTATGGATACGACGCGGGGCATGACGGCGGCAGAGTGGCTTAACTCTGCCGAAGAAAAAGAACTTGCAGAGGTGGTAAAAGATTATGGCGAAGAACGGTTTGCTCGGCAGGTTGCAGCAGCGATTGTTACGCGTAGGGCAAGCGAACCTTTTGTTACAACAGGAGAACTTGCCGAGGTCGTGGCAACGGCAGTCCGTACCCGCGAGCCGGGCCAGAACCCGGCGACGCGTACCTTTCAGGCTGTACGGATTTACATCAATCGCGAGCTTGAAGAGCTTTCGTTAGTACTCCCTCAAGCATTGGGGCTACTGAAATTCGGTGGTCGCTTCTCGGTGATTGCATTTCATTCCCTAGAAGATCGAATTGTAAAACGCTTCATCCAAAATGCAGCCAAAGGTGATCATTTGCCATCTCGCTTACCCGTTCGAGCGAGTGAAATTGCGGATGCGCCATTGAAAACTATCGGAAAACCCATTCGTGCCAGCGAAGAAGAGCTAAAGCAGAATCCGAGAGCGCGCAGTGCCATTTTACGTATCGCTGAACGAACCGCGGGGCCGCTGTGACTCGTTTGAATATGTTTTTGCTGGCCGTATTGGTTATTTGCGCTTTGGCGGTGGTGACGAGCCGTCATAAGGCGAGGAAGCTGTTTATTGAGCTGCAAAAAGAAGACGTGCTGACCAAGAAGCTTGATGTGGAGTGGGGGCAGTTGCAGTTGGAGCAAAGCACTTGGGCAATGCATTCTAGGATTGAAAAGGAAGCCCAAGATGTATTGGGTATGCAGGTTGCACCATCTAATCGCACTCAAGTGATTTTGGAGCACGGTCAAATCGTACCTAAACCAGAGGTCAAAGATTTGTAATGGCCTTGGCAAGTAAAGCAGCAGGCAATCGAGGCGCTCGATTCAGTAGCCCACCCAAAGCTAAGCTAGAACGCTGGCGAGTATGGGTGGTGCTTGGCGGTTTATTGCTGTTGCTTGGGGGGTTGCTGGGGCGAAGTTTGTACCTGCAAGTATGGAATGAAGGATTTTTGCAAGATCAAGGTGATGCGCGTTATCGCCGTACTCTAACGCTGGAAGCAAACCGCGGCATGATTACTGATCGAAATGGTGAGCCACTGGCCATTTCTACCCCTGTGCAGTCAATTTGGATGAGTCCGCGCAGTGTTGCTATTCTGCCGGCAGGGCAAATAAGGGCAGAAGATTGGAAGCCAGCAAATGAAGACGATCCGGTGCCGATGTCGTTAGAAGAAGTTAAAAAAGTAGAACAACATTTGCAGTTGGTGCCGAACCATTTACTAAAGAAGCTTAGCGCTTCTCGTAAAAATGCGGCAGGGAAAGAGATAAAGTCTGACTTCTTGTGGGTGAAGCGGCATATTTCGCCAACAGATGCTAAGTCACTGATGGCGATGAAAATTCCGGGTATTTATTCACAAACAGAATATCGACGCTATTACCCTGCTGGTGAGGTGATGGCGCACATTATTGGCTTTACTGATATTGATGGGAAAGGGCAGGAAGGTTTTGAATTAACGCGTGAAAAAATGCTGGCGGGCAAGCCAGGCTCACGCACTGTGATTCGAGATCGGCGTGGATATATTGTTGAAGATGTTTCAACCATTGTACCGCCACAAGAAGGGCAAACATTACAGTTGTCGATTGATCGCCGGATTCAATATTTGGCCTATCGAGAACTGAAAAATGCGGTAGAAGCTTCAAATGCAGTCGGTGGTGCAATTGTGGTGCTGGACGCACGCACGGGTGAAGTGTTGGCATTGGCCAATGCACCATCGTACAACCCGAATAGCCGAGCCAAAATTGACCCCGCGCATAAGCGCAATCGCGCTTTGACCGACCTGTACGAGCCGGGTTCGACGATGAAGGCCATTACCGTCGCCATGGCGCTCAATGCCGGCAAAGTGACACCGCAAACAGTGATCCAAACGGGCGGCGGCACAATGGCGATTGGCCCGAATACGGTGAAAGATGACCATCCAGTTGGCGCGGCAACGGTAGAGCACATCATGCAGAAGTCTTCCAATGTGGGGACCGCCAAAATGGCACTGATGATGGATAGGGAAGTGGCTTGGAATTTTTATAAAGATGTTGGCTTTGGTGAGGTGCCGCATACGGGCTTCCCAGGCGAAGCCGCAGGACGATTAAGGCCTTGGAAAAACTGGCGTCCGATTGAAGAGGCGACCATGGGTTTTGGTTATGGGATGTCGGTGAGTTTGATGCAGATGGCCCGCTCGTATCAGTTGTTTGCAGGGAATGGCGAAATTCATCCGGTGACCTTTACCAAATTGGTGGCACCAGCGCCGGGTAAACAGGTCGTTTCGGCAAAAACAGCCGAACAAGTAAGAAAAATGCTCGAAATGGTGACTTTGCCTGGCGGTACGGCAACACGGGCACAAGTAGTTGGGTATCGCGTGGGTGGAAAAACAGGCACGGCGAAAAAACTAGTCAACGGCGCATATTCAGATACCGCGCGGGTGGCCTCTTTTGTGGGTTTAGCGCCGATTTCGGATCCGCGCTTAATTGTGGCGGTGATGATTGACGAGCCAACTTTTGCATTGCGTTATGGTGGTTTAGTCGCCGCCCCGATTTTTAGTAATGTGGTTGCGGGTAGCTTAAGAATGCTCGGCGTGCCGCCTGATGCGCCAACGACCAATATTTTCTTACCAAGCCAAGAACTCGAAGTGAAGGAAGAGACATGAAGCCTGCAAGCTGGGAATTGCCTACCCTTGATTTGTCAGCCGTGATTGATTTTGTCGGCGGTCGGCCATTAGTCGTCGATAGCCGCAAGATCACCGCGGGTGATGTGTTCTTTGCTTTTCAGGGCGAGCATGCCGATGGCCGCAAATTTATCGCCGATGCAATTGCCAATGGCGCTGCTGCTGTCGTGTGGGAAGAAGATGACTTCGCGTGGAATCTGGCTTGGCATATTCAAAATTTAAGCGTTCCTGCTTTGCGTTGTCAAGCGGGTATCATTGCGTGTGCGTTATTAAATAACGACTCTGGGCTAATGCCCGTGGTAGGTATTACGGGGACGAATGGCAAGACTTCGATAGCGAATTGGTTGGCACAAGCGTTTGATGGTTTGGGAAATAAAACTGGCGTGCTGGGTACGTTGGGAAATGGGTTCTTAGGCGAGTTAGAAAGCTCAACGCATACCACGCTCGATCCAATTGGCGTCCAAACATGGTTGGCCAAGTTTCGCGCTGAAGGTGCAACCCACGCCGTAATGGAAGTTTCTTCACATGGCTTAGTGCAAGCGCGGGCGCATGGCGTGCCGTTTAAAACGGCCGTATTTACCAATTTAACCCGCGATCATTTGGATTATCACGGCACCATGGCGGCGTATGCCGCTGCAAAAGCCAAATTATTTGAGTGGGAAGGTTTGCAAACAGCGGTCATTAATGCCGATGACGCCTTTGGTCGTGAGTTATTAGAATTCACCACCGCGCCAAAAGTGTATTCCTACGGTTTTAGCCAAGGCAATTTACGCGTTAAGCATTTTGAATCGTCACTTGATGGTATTTCACTGGTCGTGGATACGCCCATGGGTGAGGCTGCGATTAACTCGCCACTCTTGGGGCGTTTTAACGTCAGCAATTTGCTCGCGTGTTTGGGTGTGTTGCTCGCCGATGGTGTCGCGCTAGAAGATGCTTGCCGTGTATTAGGCCAGATTCGTTCTGCGCCAGGTCGGATGCAGTGTTTGGGTGGTTTTGGCAAGCCGATGGTCGTGGTGGATTATGCGCATACGCCAGATGCTTTAGAAAAAGCATTGTTTACTTTGCGTGAGGCCATGCCGCAGAACGCGCGGCTATATTGCGTGTTTGGTTGTGGCGGGGATAGAGACACGGGTAAGCGTCCATTAATGGGCGAAATAGCATGCCGTTTAGCGGATGCCGTGGTGGTAACCAGTGACAATCCACGCACCGAGAAGCCTCGCGAAATTATCGAACAAATTGTGGCGGGTGTTGAGGGCGTGCCGGGCACGGGCAGTGCCAACTATGCCATTGAGTCGGATCGCTTTCATGCAATTAGCGACACCATTGATATGGCCAGCAGCACCGATGTGATTTTAATCGCCGGTAAAGGCCACGAAAACTATCAAGAAATTATGGGTGAACGGCAGCATTTTGATGATGTTGAAGTGGCTAGCCAAGCTTTAGCCAAAAAAGTAATAAGGAAGTAATGATGTTGAATTTGCAGGAAACTGCGCAAGCGCTGAATGCCACGCTACAGGGAAATCCTGAAGTGGTCTTTACGCGTGTGACTACGGATAGTCGCGACATTCGCGCCGGTGATTTATTTGTTGCACTCAAAGGCGAGCGTTTTGATGCGCACGATTTTGTCGCGCAAGCATTCGCACAAGGTGCGGTTGCGGTGATGGTCGATCACGCAATGGCAGGCAATTGCATTATTGTGCAAGATACCTTGCTGGCGCTCGGGAAGTTGGCAGGGTATTGGCGTGCAAAGCATGCAGAGAAGCCGCTAGCGGCAATTACTGGTAGTAACGGTAAAACATCGTTAAAAGAAATGTTGGCCTCGATTCTGGCTGTGAATGCCGGTAGCGCTGACTTGGTGCATGCGACCAAAGGCAATTTGAATAACCATATTGGCTTGCCGTTAACGCTATTGGGAATTCGTGCTGAGCACCGTTTTGTCGTCGCAGAAATGGGTATGAATCATTTTGGTGAAATCGATTACCTGACCAAAATTGCGCGTCCTGATGTGGCTGTGGTGAACAATGCAGGTGCAGCACACCTTGAAGCCTTAGGCTCGGTGGCGGGCGTGGCACGTGCAAAAGGTGAAATTTTTGCAGGTTTAATCCCCACTGGCGTGGCAATTATCAACGCTGATGATGGGTTTGCTGGACTTTGGCGCGAACTATCCGCTGCGCATGTGCAAATTTCATTTGGTTTGCAAGATGCTGAAATTTCCGCAGATCAAGTTCAATTGCATGCGGCAGGCAGTACTTTTAAGTTATCAAGCCCTCTAGGCTCTTCTGAAGTCTCATTGTCGGTGCCTGGCATTCACAACGTGCGCAACGCTTTAGCGGCAGCCGCATCGGCCATCGCTTTACAAATACCATTGGCCGATATCGCTGCAGGACTGACTGCATGGGGCGGTGTGAAAGGGCGTTTGCAAACAAAACAAGCGGCTAACGGCGCCAAAATATTGGATGACACTTATAACGCCAACCCAGATTCAATGCGAGTAGCCATTGATGTTCTGGCTGCAATTGGTGCTAGC
>CAUPHX010000055.1:0-11999 GCA_963511125.1 uncultured Deefgea sp.
AGTGGCGGCCGATTCATTGTCTGCCGTGAAACACGCCAAAGTACATATCAAACGTAATGACGCTGGTATCGCAGTGGATTACGAGATCGAAGGTGAATACCCAGCCTACGGCAACAACGACGACCGCGTTGACGATATCGCCGTTTGGTTGACGACTGAGTTCATGAACAAGATCAAATCGCAACCGGTGTTCTACCGTGATTCAATGCCAACACAATCGGTATTGACCATCACTTCGAACGTGGTTTACGGCAAAAAAACCGGTAACACACCAGACGGTCGCCGTTCAGGCGCACCATTCTCACCGGGCGCAAACCCGATGAATGGCCGTGATACCAATGGTTTCGTTGCTGCGGGTTTCTCAGTGTCGAAGATTCCGTACGAATCAGCACTGGATGGTGTGTCTTGGACAGCATCAATGACACCAGACGCACTCGGCCACAACGCAGCAGATCGCGTTAAGACTTTGGCGGCCTCGATTGACGGTTTGTTTGGCCCGCACGGCGACGAATGTTCTGTGTGCATGACTTCAGATAAAGTCGACGAGAAATTGGCTGAAATTGAACAAGGTCCAGACCAGTTGTTCCACTTGAACATGAATGTGCTCAATAAAGATACTTTGCTAGATGCCGTTGAACACCCAGAAAACTATCCGCAATTGACGATTCGTGTTTCAGGCTACGCAGTGAACTTTGTGAAATTGACTCGCGAACAGCAAATGGACGTGATTAACCGTACGTTCCACGCAAAGTGCTAATTTAATACAACGTGGCAATACCTCAAAAGGGTATTGCCATGCAGACATTACCAAGCAATGTCTTCAACCACATACCCACAAGGATAAATGATGGCTCAGCTTTTTCACTTGAACATGAATGTCTTGAATAAAGAAACACTCGAAGACGCAATGGAAAATCCGGATAAATACCCACAACTCACCGTGCGCGTATCGGGCTATGCAGTGAATTTTGTGAAACTCACTCGTGAACAACAGCAAGACGTGATCAATCGCACTTTCCACGAAAAGTGCTGAGTACCTGTTTTAAGCAGGCGATTCATCCCGTAATAACAGCTCAGGCGGTACTCAAAATCCTCATGTACACAAGTACATTCCGGTTTCTCCGTTCCGGCCTCCCTGTTCTGACGGGCGTTCGCTCAGCTTAAAACAAGCACTCACCTGCTCTAATTATCGGATCGCAGGCAAGCCTGCGGTCCGTTTTCATATCTAGCGTCAAAACTGAACATTTACGCTCGCCGTAACGCACTTCAGTTAAAATCAAAAAAACCACTCTGGAAATCACATGCCGATCAACAAACCCGCAGGCGAAATCGTCCCCGCTGCTTTTGATGCCGACGGCAATCAATTTGGCTACGTCCATTCAATCGAAACCGGCGCTGCGGTTGATGGCCCCGGCATGCGTTTTGCGCTGTTTGTCAGCGGTTGCCAATTTCGCTGCCTGTACTGCCACAATCCCGACACGTGGAAGCTGCACAACGGCAAACAATACACGGTCGATGCCATCGTCGCTGAAATTGCTAAATATGCTAGCTTCCTGCGCATTGCCGGTGGTCTCACGATTTCGGGCGGCGAGCCTTTGATGCAAGCGCATTTCATCGGTGAGATTTTCCGCCGCGCCAAACAGCAGCTCAAAATCCATACCGCGCTAGATACCCAAGGTTTCTTGGCCGCGCATTTACCGGATGAATACTTCGACAACATCGATTTGGTGCTGCTCGATATCAAGCAATTTAACCCAGAAAAATACGAAGCGCTCACCAGCAAACCACTGCAACCGACGCTGGACTTTGCAGAGCGGCTCATTCGCATGCAAAAGAAGATCTGGCTACGTTATGTGCTAGTGCCAGGCATCAGCGATGATGAAGCCGATGTGGAAGGCTTAGCGCAATATTTGGGCGACCTTCACCGCCAAGCGCCTGATCTCATTGAGCGAGTCGAAGTGCTGCCGTTTCATAAAATGGGTGAAGACAAATGGGCTGAACTGGGAATGAAGTACGAACTCACCGAAACCCGACCACCGAGCCAAGAACTGGTCCACCGAGTCCGCGAGCAATTTCGAGCGCAAGGCCTATTCTGCTGTTAGTCCAAATGCCCACAAACCAGTGGGCATTTTTCATCTGAAAAGCAGCTAAAAGTGGCGAATTGCCTTAGTTCAGGTATATTAACGCTCAAATTACAATGAACTGAATACACAGGGAGCAAACATGGCCGGAACTAGCCTTTTAGTATTACTCGACGACATCGCCGCCGTACTCGATGATGTGGCATTGATGACCAAAGTGGCCGCAAAAAAAACTGCGGGCGTACTCGGCGACGATTTAGCACTCAATGCCCAGCAAGTCTCGGGCGTTCGCGCCGAGCGAGAATTGCCGGTGGTTTGGGCGGTTGCGAAAGGCTCATTTAAAAATAAGCTCATCCTTGTCCCCGCCGCGCTATTGATTAGCTTTATCGAAGATCAACTCAAAGCCTTTGGCTACCCTATTCCACTGATTATGCCGCTCTTAATGCTCGGTGGTTTGTATCTATGTTTTGAAGGCTTTGAAAAAATCGCCCATCCATTTTTGCACAGCAAAGCCGAAGATGAAGCCGAACACCAAGCACTGAGCGAAGCAGTGCAAAACACCGAGGTCGATCTGGTGGCTTTTGAAAAAGACAAAATCCAAGGCGCAATTCGCACCGACTTTGTCCTCTCGGCCGAAATTATCGTCATCACCCTCGGCACTGTGGCCAGCATGGCCTTTATGAGCAAACTGAGTGTATTGGCTGGTATCTCGATCATTATGACCGTCGGCGTCTACGGCTTAGTCGCCGCGATTGTCAAAATGGATGATGCAGGGATGTATCTGAATCAACGCCCGAACAGCAATGCACTTACCCGAGCAATCGGACATGGACTATTGGCAGGCGCACCCAAATTAATGCGCGTACTGGCGATTGTCGGTACTTTGGCGATGTTTATGGTCGGTGGTGGTATTCTTACGCATGGCATTGATTATCTGCACCACGCCATCGAGCACATCGGCCAAGCCAGCGCAAACCTCCCCTACATCGGCCATACCCTTGCGATTCTGACGCCTTCATTTTTGAATGCCATTGTCGGCGTCTTCGCAGGCGCAGCGACCTTGGCGCTCGTTCACGTGTTAGGAAAAATTGCGGCTAAGTTCAAAAAATAACCATTTGTAATGGCAGCCTTCGAACTGAAGGCTGCAATTAAACGCCGCCAGCCCAAATTTTGACCACAAAAACTAAAGTGTATAGACCTGAACTCTTTAATTTAAATGGGCTACAAGTCAATACGTGACAAATAGGACTACTGATTAGTTGTTGCTCAATTCCTCCTGCAGGGCATCAACTAAGCCTCACTCGACAGTCAACGCTTCTTTGTAGCGATCAAGCAGACATCAAGCAACCGGCACCAAGCCAAAGCCGATTGCCGGAATGCAGTGAGGCTATTTGACCCAACATCATATTAATTCTTACTTACAGTCACCAAGCGACAATACCAAGTTAATGACTTTTCTAGTGACTCACCTCAAAGGCCAAGCATGACACTCCCAAGCCAAATTCAATGCAATTTTGTCGCCCAAAACTGGGCTGAAACGCCGTTCCATGAAATGGAGGGTGCTGGCAAACTGAGTCGTGCCAGCATTACCAATACTTTGTCGGGTGATTTTGTCGGTGAAGGTGTATTGGAATACCTGCTGTCCTATCCCAATACAGCGGGCGACGTGGCATTTATGGGCTATGAGCGTTTTGTTGGTGCTGTTGGCGAGCTAAAAGGCGCCTTCACCGTTGAGCATCACGGTCTGTTTTCGCCTACGGCGGGCGTGAGTGGCACATTAACGATCGTAGCTGCTAGCGGAACCGCTGATTTTTCAGGCATCTCCGGCAGCGGGCAGATTACGTCGATTGCGGGTGAGCACGGCGGGATTTACACCCTCAATCTGCTGAAATAATTTAAATCAATGGGCGAGCCGCTCGCCCATTCTTGCCTACACTACTTAGCTAGCTTGCGTTTCAATCGCTCCAGCTCCGCTTTTTCGATATGCCGCTGCGCAGCGGCCTCACGGTCGGTGATGGCGTTATTCTTTTTTCGTAGCATCAAGGCATCTCGCCGCTCGCGGTCGGTATTGGCGTCTTCAATGTGCCCCGCCGCTTGATGCGCTTGCTTAATGAGTTTGTCTGCTTGTTTTTCCGAATTGATGCCCATGATTTTGCTCCAATCAAACACAACACGATGTATTGCCCCGCAGCCATTATAAAAAATAGCCTAGAAATACATACCCTACTTTAGTGCTTTAATATCTGCGGGTAAAAACTCCCCCAAGCCTGGCAATTCACCTTTGCGATCAAACGAAATGCCACCAGGCATTAGGGGAACAAACAGTTTGCCACTAATGGCATAAACCAATGGTTTATCTTTTTGTAGTGTTTTAATTTGCTTCCAAATCGATGATAAATTCGTGGTGACATTGATCTTCACCACGGCATCGCCCAATTTAGGCAAAGTCACTTTTTCATTGGAAACGCCGGTTGCAAACGGCTGACCATTCACATCGAGTTTTAAGTTTAGGCCATCAATGGGTAGACTGATATCGTTCGGATTGGTAACACGCAGCGAGATGATGAACTTTTGCTCGACCAAGCCCAGCTCGGCAATTTGCAAACCCGCTAAATTGACTTGCGGCTTTTCAAAATGCGTTGGGATCCCCGTACACGCACTGAGCAGCGCCAAAGTGGCGATGGTAAGGACTTTTTTCATTTAGGCTTCCTTTATTGATGCCAACATCGGGTTCAACTTAGCCAAAATCTCGCCCTCCAATTTTTGCGCGCCGCGTTGCTCTGGGTGAATCACCGCAAAAGTCACGTCGGCCTCTGCGACTAGTTTTCCGTTGTCTTTACGAACAATTCTTTGATTGATGCGACCTTCGCGTGGTAATAGTTCGGCAAGTTGGGTTTCGATCAACAATTGGTCTCCCATCGTCGCTGAACGTAAATAGCGAATATCAATTCGGCTAACGACCAAAGCCAATTTTTGCGCCATAAACCACGCCAAATCGCCATATTCTTCCATCAAACCCCAGCGGGCTTCTTCGAGAAATTCTAAATATCGCGCGTTATTCACATGCCCATATAAATCGAGGTGAAACCCTTGCACTTTAATTGGCGTGAGATGCACTGTGAACGACTCCAAATATTATTTTTAAATATATGCCAGACAAATACTCAAGCCACATTAAGCAACAGATTAAGTGTTTTGGTCGCCCTTTGAACAGCGAACTAATCACAAAGCTGAATCTATTTTACCCATAGTGCTTTTGTTCAGTGCGAATCTTGTGGATAATCGCGCAATCTATCTATTAGCAGCGGCTTTTTGACGACATGGATTGGCGCCACTCCCGCCCTTTACGCATTAGCTTCTTGCTGGCCCTTACGCTCACGGCCTTGCTGGGCATTGTGCCGTACTTTTTATCGTCGGACTTCGTTCGCGATCAATTAGTGATGGCGGTGCAACGCGATACGCAGCGTAAGCTCGATATTCGTGGCAGCGCCCATGTGGTGCTGCTGCCGCGCCCTGCTGTGCTGATCAAAAACGCCACACTCACCGAGCCCAATGACAACACAGTCTTTGCTCACGCTGACGCCATCAAAATGGTGTTTCGCCTCTGGCCGCTGATTAGTGAACAAAAAGCAGTTGCACACAGCATTGAAATCGAACGCCCTGAGCTGACCATTATTCGCCACGAAAATGGTAGTTATAATTTCGAAGATTTATTACAAAATAAGGGTCAACTGATTCAAGTCGCCTTAGATAGATTAGCCTTTTCGAATGCGCAGTTCTCTTGGCATGATGAATTTTTGAATCAAACGATTAACTTCCAGCAGTTTGATTTAGAAATGGATAACTTAACCGACCCCAAAAAAGGGGAACTCAGCTTAGAGGGTGAAGTTTTCGTCGGCAATAAAGGCGAAGCTACAATGTGGCGTGGTCTAATTCATGGCGCAGCGGCGATGCGCTACGTCGAAGAAGAGCGCCGCCTGCACATTGCAGACATCAAAATGGCCGTTGATCAACAAGGCAATAGTGATGAGGCACTAAAAATCAGCAATATGGCCTTGCAGATTGCAGGAAATCTGAATTATGGCTGGGATCCGCTGCGTCTGACTGGCGGTGATTTGAAATTAACCGGCTCTGGCAATCGTGGTGAGCAACGCTGGCAAAAAACCATTGATATCCCAGAAATCCAACTGACCAATACATCGCTCATCCTGCATCGATTAAAAGTGGATGTGCAAATGCAGGATACCGATTCAAGATTTAGTGCATCAGCCACGATCCCGATGCTCAGTGGTGCTCACAGCCAATTACTGCAAAGTAGCGCGGCTAAAATTAGCGTGAAATATAATAGCCCTGAGCAAAATCTGGATGTGCTTTTTAGTACACCACTGACGATTGAACGCGGCACCATCGCCCGCTTACCTAATTATCGCCTCACTGGTAGTTACACCAATCGCAGCTTGCCCCGTGGTGCGGTCCGCTTAGACCTCACCGGCAAGGGTGATTTAGACATACACAATGAACTCATCAATCTCGATAGTCATGGCACGCTCGATTACGAAGCTTTGCGCGCACAAATCGGGATGGAAAGCTTTTTAGACCCCCAATTTCGCGTGAACATTGATCTGGCCAAGCTTGATTTAACGCCTTACTTGCCGGCGGTGGCCGCTGGGGCAAAAAAGATCAATCAAAAAAATAATTTTGATTTTTGGTGGCTTAATCAGCTTTCGGCCATTGGCTCAATCAAAGTGGGTGAGTTAGTTTTAAACAATCTGCACATCGATGGCATCGACGCAACACTGATAGCACGTAAAAATCGCTTGGTACTTGATCCGCTGAAAGCCACTTTATATGAAGGCCAACTTTCAGGTCGCGTCGAAATTGATGCGAGTAAAAAAGTACCGTATTTCCGTGTAGAGCAGACACTCACTAATATGAACATCAATACCCTGCTTACCGATACCCTAGACACGAGTCGTTTTGAAGGTCGCAGTCATCTCACACTCGATATAACTGCCACGGGCAACAATATCGCGGAGCTTCGTAAAGCATCAAGCGGTAAAATTAAGGCCAGCCTAAAAGAAGGCGCAATTCGCGGCATCGACATCAGCGGCCTACTCAGCGCAGCGAGCCAGCAAATCAAATTAATGAATGGTGAAATCAAAAAAGTGGACCATAGTGCGGGCAAAACCAACTTTTCGGAGCTGAATGCCACACTCAACCTCAAAAATGGCGTCGCAGTGAATGACGATCTCGTCGTGAGTGCAGACGTACTCAAACTCAAAGGCGGCGGTACGCTCAATTTGAATGCTGGCACCATCGACTACGCCATGCTCGCCAGTGCCAATCCTAAAGTGCCTGAGTTATCAGGGTTATTAGGCTTAACCTTGCCGCTGACATTCCGTGGCCCGATCAATGGCGCGGTTTTTAACGCCGATACCGCTAATTTAAAAGAGCAAATTATCGCTCGCCAGAAAGCCGAAGCAGCAGCTAAAACAGCCCAAGCTCAAGCGGCGGCTGCAGCGAAAAAAGCAGCAGCACTCGCTACCGCGAAGAAATCAGCAGAACTCGCTGCCGCGAAGAAAAAAGCGGCACCAAAATCAGCACAGCCCAAAAAATCCAGCTCAGCCAAAAAGCCAAGTCCAACACAGAAAGCCAAATAAATGAGTGATTTTTCCGCCCGACTGACCCACTGGCAGCGGGATCATGGCCGTCATCACTTGCCTTGGCAAGTGGACGATGCCTACCGTGTTTGGCTATCAGAAATCATGCTGCAGCAAACACAAGTCACCACTGTCCTTGATTATTACCCTCGATTTTTAGCGCGTTTTCCAACAATAAACGATCTCGCAGCGGCACCGCTGGATGATGTGTTGGCGCTTTGGAGTGGGCTGGGTTATTACACCCGTGCGCGCAACCTACACGCCTGTGCGCAGAGCGTGGTGAGAGATTTTGGCGGTATTTTTCCGGCGGACCCGATTCAAGTTGCAAGCTTGCCCGGTATTGGCCGCAGCACTGCAGCGGCAATAACGGCGTTTTCATATGGCACTCGCGCGGCGATTTTAGATGGTAATGTCAAACGCGTACTAAGCCGCTGGGCTGGAATCGAAGGGTTTCCCGGCGTTAAAGCCATTGAAAATCAGTTGTGGACACTCGCTGAATCCTTATTACCAGAGCCGAACGCGGATCAGTCTACAGCTGCAGCAGCCATCAAAGCACACACCCAAGGCTTGATGGATTTGGGCGCAACGATTTGCACCCCAAAGAATCCAAGCTGTCTCACCTGCCCGCTCAATGCCGACTGCCAAGCTCGGCTTAGCGATCGACAAGCAGAGCTACCAACCAAAAAACCTAAAAAAACCATCCCCGAAAAATCCACGGTGATGGTTTTGCTTAAAAATGACTTAGGTGAAATTTTGCTAGAGCGCCGCCCCCCGACGGGAATTTGGGGCGGCTTGTGGAGCTTGCCTGAAGTGGCCACCACCTTGCAGGCGAATGATGAAATGAATTCCCGCTTTAGCCTCAAGATTGAACTTGAACCGGCCCTCGCCGAATTCGTGCATGTGTTCACTCATTACCGCTTAACCATCACCCCGCAGCCCGCTTACTTAGTCGGCAGTAGCGCGCTGCGTGAAGATCAAACGGCCTGGTTTTCTATCGAAGCGGCATTGGCTGCAGGGATTCCAACACCGCTGCGAAAAATCATTCTCGCTTTGTAGTTACACACGAATCCTATCAGCGGCATTTTTTAGTTTTCTTATTCGGGCACTGCGTGCAATCGCGCACTTCGCCGATTTTTTCTAAGGATTGGCTTAAGGCACAGACCGAGCGGCGGCAGGCGACGAAACGGACGTTTTCTTCATTGGCCAATTCGCGATACGCTTTCATCACGTTGTGACTCAAAAAATCAGTAAACAAAATCAATAAATCTGCACCATTGAGGCTAGGTGGTTTGCGCTGATGCGCCACATTGCGACCACTCACATGCTTTTGCACTGAAATCCCATGTTCCGCCAGCAGTTGTGGAATATTACCCAAAGCATCAGCACCCACTAAATATGCATTCATGACGTTGTTACCGTAAGGTTGAATTAAGATGGGACTGATTATCACGCAAATGCGAATTATTATCAATAGCGTTTATGTTAAATTTTTATTGACCTCACAAATATTGCGCAAACGCAAATATGCATAGCTAGGGTTTTTAACTGGATTGTCTTGTATCAAAAACCAAACTACCTACATAGGGCTAAATAACAGCATCTTTCACCGCGCACAGGGCTGAGCCTAAGATGTTGATCGTGATCCCAAAAGAAAATCAAGCCGGCGAAACTCGGGTTGCCGCCTCGCCAGAAACGGTCAAGAAACTGATTAAGCAAGGACACCAAGTCCGCGTGCAAAGTGGCGCTGGATTTGCCGCCCACTGGCAGGATGCAGATTACCTTGCGGCGGGAGCGACCATCAGCCCCGACACGACATCAATGTATATCGATGCAGCCCTTATTCTTAAAGTTCAAGCGCCAGATACCCATGAAATTGAATGTATCCCACAGCACGCAGCGCTGGTTTGCCAGTTCGATATTTACCGCTACCTTCATTTACCTGCTTTAGCCGAAAAACACATCGATGCTTATGCGCTGGAACTAATTCCGCGGATTACCCGTGGGCAAAGCATGGATATTTTATCCAGCCAAGCCAATATCGCCGGCTACCGCGCGGTGCTGCTGGCGGTGCAATACTTCCCACGCTTTATGCCGATGTTTATGACCGCTGCAGGCTCGGTGAAACCTGCTCGCGTCCTCATTCTGGGTGCGGGTGTGGCGGGTTTACAAGCGATTGCCACCGCCAAACGCTTGGGTGCCATTGTTGAAGTCTTTGATGTGCGCCCCGCTACCCGCGAACAAGTGGAATCACTCGGCGCAAAATTTATCGAGGTGGAACTCAACGATGAAGAACGCACCGCATTTGAGCATACTGGCGGCTACGCCAAAGAAATGTCCGACGATTATCGTCAACGCCAAAGCGCACTCATTGCCCAACAAGCGGCACAAGCCGACATCATCATCACCACCGCACTGATTCCGGGCAAGCCCGCGCCGGTACTGATACCAGCTAGCACAGTGGCGACGATGAAATCAGGCAGTGTGATTATTGATATGGCCGTGAGGACAGGTTTGAATGGCGGTGGTAATTGCCCGCTCTCCCAAGCCAATGAAGTCGTCATTAGCGCCAATGGCGTCACCATAGTGGGCAACAGCAACCTCCCCGCCTTGATGGCAACTGATGCATCCAGCATGTTTGCCCGCAATCTATTGACCTTCTTGGGGCTAATGACCAACAAAGAAGGCCAGTACGCACCGCAGGGCGAGGATGAAATCATCCAAGCAACGCGCGTTACGCATGCTGGCAGCATCTATTTTGGCGAAGCCGCAACGCCCCCCGTGAAGAATACGGTCAGCAGCAACGCCCCAGCCCCCATCATCGACACCATCCCAGCCTAAGGAAAATCAATGTCAACACTTGCCCTTGCCGCATCGGCGGTGGACTCGGTCGCCGCTCACCCACTGCCCACCGAAGCCATGATGAATGATCCTTTTATGGCCAGTTTTACGATTTTTGTGCTGGCCATTTTTGTCGGCTACCACGTGGTTTGGAATGTTACCCCTGCACTGCACACGCCCTTGATGGCTGTGACCAACGCCATTTCCGGCATCATCGTCGTCGGCGCGATGCTGCAAGTGGTCGATATCAATGCGCAGCAAATCACGCTCACCAGCGTCTTGGGCGCGATTGCGATTTTCCTTGCCAGCATTAATATTTTTGGCGGTTTTTTAGTCACCCAGCGCATGCTCGACATGTTCAAATCGAAAAAAGGAGCTGCAAATGACTAATCTCACTGGCTTCCTTTATTTAGTCGCCGCCGTATTATTTATCCTGTCATTACGCGGTCTTTCATCCCCAAAAACCGCCTTGCGCGGCAATTTGTACGGCATGGTCGGTATGACCATCGCCGTGGCAACCACGTTTTTTGTCGCCAAGAGCCCCGTGGTTTGGTTAATTGTGGCTGCGATGGCGGCAGGTGCAGTGGTCGGCGCTTATAAAGCCCGCACCGTCGCAATGACGGCCATGCCTGAGTTGGTCGCGGCCATGCACTCATTGGTCGGCTTAGCTGCCGTCCTGATTGCCGTTGCTGCCGTATTTCATACCGGAATGAGTCATACTGGCGCGCAGCAAATCGAGCTATTTTTAGGCGCGTTTATCGGTGCGATTACTTTTACCGCCTCGGTGGTGGCGTATGGCAAATTATCGGGCAAGTTTGGTGCTCGGGCGATTAACTTTAAAGGCCAGCATTTAATCAATCTCTTGCTGGCTTTAACGATGCTGGGCCTTGGTATCGCGTTTTACACCACGGGCAGTCCAGCGGCGTTCTTAGCGATGGTGGCGATTGCGCTGGCGCTGGGCGTATTGTTGATTATTCCCATTGGCGGTGCGGATATGCCCGTCGTGGTATCAATGCTCAATTCTTACTCTGGTTGGGCGGCGGCGGGGATTGGTTTTACGCTCAACAATCCAGTGTTGATTATTGCTGGCGCTTGCGTTGGTGCTTCGGGAGCGATTCTGTCCTACATCATGTGCAAAGCGATGAACCGCTCCATTGTTTCCGTACTACTCGGTGGCTTCGGTGCCGAAGTCGCGGCAAGCGGTCCCGCTGGTAGCGCACAGAAAAATTATCGCTCTGGGTCTGCCGATGACGCAGCCTTCCTGATGGAAAACGCTGAACGCGTCATTATCATCCCAGGCTATGGTTTAGCGGTGTCTCGCGCGCAGCATGCGCTGCAAGAACTCACCGATTTACTCACCGAGCGCGGCGTGGATGTTCGCTATGCAATTCACCCCGTTGCAGGACGTATGCCCGGCCAT
>CAUPHX010000056.1:0-11928 GCA_963511125.1 uncultured Deefgea sp.
ACACCTATCTTAGCAGAAATAAACAACTACAAACTAACAGTATCTTAACGAGGCATTTATAGCAAAAGGGCTAGAGCTAAATACCCCTCACATCTTATGCAAATCGATGAGCAATTGTCGAGTATGTAAGGTAGAGCTACCTAGCAATCCGGAAATGGATTGGCGCATCCATAGTTTTGCCCAAGGTAAGACTTGTTCATCTGAAAAATCAGCGGCAGCAAACGCCATAATGAGGTGGGCTGGACACGCATCAACACCAGAACTAGGCACTAATCCATGGCCATACTGAAATTCATACTTTAATTGCAAATCGAGAGGCCGATTTGAATGTGCTTCTGTCTGCCAGTTACAGCCATAGCCTAAGCTATCAAGCAGTTGCCGCTCAAAATTACGCAAAACGGGTTCAACACTTGCAGTGCCAAGCACAGACAACGCTTTAATTGCCTCAAAATAAGCGCCAAATAGAACGGCACTCGGCTCTTCTTTCGGGCATATTCGCTGCAATAACTCATTAATGTAGAAACCACATAACAAAGGCAGACCCGAAAGCTGCGGTAATCCCGGCTGCCACACGGCAGAATGTAAGGTTTTTAATTCCCCAGCGCCAAACCAAGACAATAACAACGGTTGAAAGCTTAATAACACACTGCGAATTTGTGAACCAGGGCGCTGAACACCCCGCGCATAGATGGTGACTCGGCCGTGATCTCGCGAAAACACATCCAGCAAACGACTCGTTTCACGATATGGATGTTGGTGAAGAACAAAAGCAGGCTGCGCATTAATTCGCAGCTTGCTTGCACCCCGACTCATCGTTTATTCGTAACCAAATTGACGAACCAAACGCGTATCGTCAGCCCAACCACTTTTTACTTTAACCCATACTTCCAAGTGAACCTTAGCATCAAAAAGTTTTTCCATATCGATACGGGCATCCGTGGCGATTTTTTTAAGCTTTGCACAATTTTTACCAATCAAAATGGGTTTTTGATTCTCTCTATCCACCAAAATTGCGGCATAAATGCGGCGCAATTCACGACCATCCGCCAAAGTTTCTTCTTCAAACTTTTCAATTTCAACCGCCATAACATAAGGCAACTCTTCGCCCATCATGCGGAATATTTTTTCACGAATAATTTCAGACGCCAAGAATCGCTCATTACGATCTGTAATCTGATCTTCAGCAAACATTGGCACTGACTCAGGAAGCAGCGGTTCAATGGCTGCGACAAGCACATCCAATTTCAAACCTTTCTGTGCCGAAACGGGAACGATGGCAGCAAAATTAAAGTGCTTAGACACATCTTCAATAAAAGGGAACAAACTGGCTTTATCTGCCAAGGTATCGACTTTATTAATCACCAACAAAACTGGGCGATCTTTAGGCATTAAAGCTAAAACAGCTTGATCTGCGGGGCCAAATCGGCCGGCTTCTATGACAAATAAGATGGCATCCACATCCGCCAAAGTCGTCGTCACGCTTTTATTCATAGCTTGATTTAAAGCATTTCTAAATCTTTTTTGAAACCCCGGCGTATCCACAAAGACAAACTGCGCCGTTTCTGAAGTCAAAATGCCAGTAATTCGATGGCGTGTTGTTTGCGCTTTTCTTGATGTAATGCTTAGTTTTTGACCAATCAAATGATTCATTAACGTTGATTTACCAACGTTCGGTTGACCTACAATCGCAACAAAACCGCAGCGATAGCCATCGTGCTCATCACCCGTTAGCAAACCGCCATTTAATATTTCATTCATTTTCGCACGACCTTTTTACCCGGAAATTGCTCACGCAATTGATGAAGAACAGCACCCGCCGCGAGTTGCTCAGCAGCGCGTCGACTAGCGCCTTCGGCACTTGCCGTCACTTTAAGCTCGATGATGGTACAGCTCACTTCAAAAATCTGATCAGGGGAATCACCCTGCTGACGCTCGATGACATAATTTGGCAGATCAATTTTTCGAGCTTGCAACCACTCTTGGAGTGATGTTTTTGGATCTTTCATCGCCTCTTCTGGATTGACGGCCGCAATTCTAGATGCAAATAACTTGTGCAAAACGGCCTCAGCAGAGGCAAAGCCACCATCTAACCAAATCGCCCCAAGAATTGCCTCTAGCGCATCGGCAAGTATACTGGGACGTCGGTGCCCACCGCTTTTTAACTCGCCCTCACCTAAAGATAAATAATCCCCAAGCTGAAGTTCAGTCGCAATAATCGCAAGCGATTCTTGACGAACAAAATGCGCTCGCAAACGTGAGAGATCGCCTTCACTCAACTGAGGAAAAGCAAGATACAAACTACGGGCAACAACGGCATTTAGAATGCCATCGCCAACAAACTCTAAGCGCTCATTGTGAACCGAAGACGAGCTTCGATGCGTCAAAGCTTGCTTTAGTAATTTGGGTTCAGAAAAAACATAACCGAGCGTTTTCTGCAAACGCTCGGCGGGCAAGACAACTGACAAATTAAATATCCCTCAAATTATTCAACACTACCACCGGATGATTTTTCAATTTGAAAATCAAACAGCAAACTGACATTCGCAACTAGAGGCACGACTTTTTCGTAATTTGCGGCAATAATAGTTTTTCCACCGATTTGCGTAATGACTAGGTCTTTACCGGTTATATCGGTGATATAACCGATCTGTGCTTCTTTACCAAAAGACTCACGAATCGCATCAGGTGTTTGACCTGCACTATTTTTTGCCAATTTTTGAATTGTATTCTGAATTGAAAAAAACTGTGTGTAGGTCGGTACCACGCTAAATGCAACGATCAATGCCATCGCAACAGCCATAGCGACAATAATAAAACCAAAAAAAGAAAGCCCAAGTTGTTTTTTCATTGCCAACGCTCCTATTTAATAGTCGAGCCAATACGATCAAAATGCTTAAAATTCATCCAAATAAAGAATGCTTTACCAACGATGTTTTCATTCGGTACAAAACCCCAGTAACGGCTGTCAGCACTGTGGTCACGGTTATCACCCATCGTAAAGTACTGTCCTTCTGGCACAGTGCACTTAAAGCCCGAGTCATCATAGCTGCAATTTTCACGACTAGGAAAATCCCCAACTTCACGTAAATTAAGCGCTGGCACATCTGCCATCGTTAAAGTTTTATACTGCGAAGCGTCCAGATGTTCAACAAATTGCTGGTTATTGACCAATAAAACACCATTTTCAACATACTGATGGTCCGCAACTTGCTTTGTATCTACAGGATTATTATTTACAGTCAGCTTTTTCCCTTGATATTCAATCACATCACCAGGCAAACCAATAACGCGTTTGATGTACTGAATTTTCGGATTAGCTGGATAATCAAACACCATTACATCGCCTCGTTCGGGTTTCCCAACAGGAATAAGCACCGTATTGGCAATTGGCAATCGAACGCCGTAGGTAAATTTGTTAACCAAAATAAAGTCGCCGACGATTAAACCAGGCCGCATTGAAGAGGATGGAATTTGAAACGGTTCAACAATAAATGATCGTAATACAAAAACAGCCAAAATAACCGGAAAGAATCCTCGGCCATACTCGACCCAATCAGCAATTTGTTTTTCGCCCCGCGTTTTGCCCCAGACAAATTTATCCATCATCCAAACAAAGCCAGTCAGGACAACAAAGATCAACATCGCCGCGCTAATGCTAAAAAACTGCACCAACAAAACAAATAAACCGACTACCGCGAGCAAATACCCATACTGAACTAATTGTGGCGGCTCATTGTTTTTACGTTCATGCTTTGCACCAGCGACGATTAATATCGGCCCCAGCACCAAAGATAAAATTCCAATCACTAGCCAATTCATCGACAAATCCTTAAAACGTTCATTATCAAAAGAATTACTTATCACTTACTTGCAAAATAGCCAAGAACGCCTCTTGTGGGATCTCTACATTACCCACTTGCTTCATGCGTTTTTTACCGGCCTTTTGCTTATCGAGCAATTTACGTTTCCGCGAGATGTCGCCACCATAACATTTAGCCAAAACGTCTTTACGCGTGGCCTTCACTGTTTCACGCGCAATAATATGACTACCAATAGCAGCTTGAATTGCAATATCAAACATTTGGCGTGGAATTAATTCACGCATTTTTGATACTAATTCACGACCACGATATTGGCTGGTGCTACGATGCACAATCAAGCTCAGTGCATCAACGCGCTCGCTATTCACTAGCACATCCAGCTTCACCAAATCGCCAACGCGGAATTCTTTGAAATCATAATCGAGCGATGCATAACCACGGCTGACCGATTTCAATTTATCAAAGAAATCCATCACCACTTCGGCCATCGGCATTTCATAAGTCAACATCACTTGTCGACCCATATATTGCATATTAATTTGCATGCCGCGCTTTTGATTACATAAAGTCATTACAGGACCGACGTAATCTTGTGGCACCAAAATCGTTGCCGTAATAATAGGCTCACGAACCTCATCGTACTTAGATGGATCTGGTAATTTGGACGGATTTTCGATTTGAACGACTTCGCCACCTTTAAGTACCAATTCAAACACCACGCTCGGCGCCGTGGTGATCAAATCCATATCAAATTCGCGCTCAAGGCGTTCTTGTACGATTTCTAAATGCAGTAACCCTAAGAAACCGCAACGGAAACCAAAACCCAGCGCCTGCGATACTTCAGGCTCGTAATGCAAAGACGCATCATTAAGTTGTAGTTTTTCTAAACTATCGCGTAATTTTTCATAATCATGGCTTTCAACTGGATATAAACCGGCAAAAACCTGTGATTTTACTTCTTTAAAACCGGGCAAAGCCTCTGTCGCTGGCGCTTTTACTGTAGTAATCGTGTCGCCCACTTTGGCGCTGGCGATTTCTTTAATGCCTGCAATAATAAAACCCACTTCACCCGCGCGTAGCGCTTCGCGCTGTACTGATTTCGGCGTAAACACACCAACCTGTTCGCACAAATGCTGTGCTTTAGTCGACATAAATAGAATTTTGTCTTTAGGACGAATTTCACCGTCTACAACGCGAACCAACATAATAACGCCGACATAATTATCAAACCATGAGTCAATAATTAATGCTTTGAGCGGGCCATCTGGATTGCCTTTGGGGCAGGGTATCTTGTTGACGACCTCTTCCAAAATGTCCTCGATGCCAATACCCGACTTCGCCGACGCACGTACCGCATCGGTGGCCTCAATACCCACGATATCTTCAATTTCTTTGGCTACACGATCAGGGTCAGCCGCAGGCAAATCAATTTTATTCAGTACTGCACGAACTTCAACGCCTTGTTCGAGCGCAGTGTAACAATTAGCCACCGTTTGCGCTTCAACACCTTGCGAAGCATCAACAACCAACAGCGCGCCTTCACACGCAGCCAGAGAGCGGCTCACTTCGTAGCTGAAGTCAACGTGACCCGGTGTGTCAATTAAATTGAGGTTGTAAATTTTACCGTCGCGGGCTTTGTATTTTAAGGCAGCAGTTTGCGCCTTAATCGTAATGCCGCGTTCTTTCTCAATATCCATTGAATCAAGTACTTGCGCGCTCATTTCGCGCATTTCCAAGCCACCACAGAATTGAATAAAACGATCGGCCAAAGTGCTTTTACCGTGGTCGATGTGCGCGATAATTGAGAAGTTACGAATGTGATCCATGAGTCCCGCAGCCAGAAGGCTGTACACAATTTACAAATATGAAAAGGGCACGCCACGCGTGCCCATACTAGCGATAACCGCTGATTTTAACTGATTTTTGCCAAGCTGACATCCAAAGCCTGCTGATCCAAATGGAAGTGGCAAATTTCCTCACCCTGCTCATCTGTTAATACTGGCACTAGCTCACCATACAAGGCTTCCAACTCATCAATATCTTCGATATCAATCCACTCTACTTTATAGCGGTCTGCAGCCTGCGCTAACAACTGCTCATGCATGACAGTACACAAGCCACAGTACACACGGCCATATAATTTCAATTTCACTTATTTACAACCTCAAACAGCAACATACAGCCAGAAACAGTCACCAATAGCGATAACGTCACCACCATCAGCGACTCACCCCAAATTTTCATCTAAAAACCAACTGCACAGATAAAATTATTTTTGCTCCTCGCCAGTGCAACTCTTCAACTTGATTGTCTTCGGTAAAATTTCAACAATGCTCGGTTGCATCTCCTTTGCCTTTTCATTGCGCATTCGTAGCACAAAAAAACTAAGCACAAAACCAAGAACAGCGCCCAACAAGGAAAACAATTCACGATGTAACGGTGCAGCCAAAATCGACCCCAATACAGCCCCCAAAATCAACGCCAACAAAGGTAGACCATAGGCCCATACGGCAGAACCTAACAAAGCGCCCTCTTTAACTGCCACTTTGACAAAATCATGCGGCTTGGCTTTCAGGGGATTTTTGACCTGATAACTTTGCTGTGCATTCCCGAATAGACGGGTGATTGAAACAGATTTACAGCCTGTTTTTGGATCGCAATTGCCGCACGGGCTGTGTGGACGTATTTTTACCCATGCATATCCTTCCTCACAACGCTCAACTTGAGCCTCACTGACTATCATGCAAATCCCAAATAAATAAACTCAACGTAGAGAGTATGCGTTAGCAAAGCTTTCTACCGTAGCGGCCGGCACTTCACCTAGACAACTGACCAAATTACCGCCCACTTGCCGCGTATACAAATGTACAGGCCCTTGATGCGCCAAACCCAAAGGAATTTTTAAATTTTTAGGCTCAATAAAAACAGAAATTGTTGCCGCGCCATCACTATACAAATGATGCGTCACTTCCCGTTGTTTTGACGGTAAATTGCGAGTACTTTGTTTTATTAATTTAAATCCAGGAATTGCTGGCTTTATTACAAAATTTGGATCTTTTGCCAGATCAATCACTTGGCTATCAACCACAGCGACAGCACGAACGGCATTGGCAGGCTTGAGCAATTCGCGATCTATTTTGCCGCCCAATTGGATTTGCGCAAAGCTAAACAATTGAACAACCTCTTGCCGCATCCCCATCATCAGTGATTTTAATATCAAACCACTATCAGCATCTAGCCAGATCCGCTGTGGATAACGAAAGTTATCGACAGGGTCAAGTTGATAAATTATTGCATCACGCCCCGCCACCCGATCGCGTCCAATTTTGGTTAATTTATACGAGTTAAGCAGGCCTTCCAAATCATTAGGCAGTTGATTGGGAAACAACCTTGATGTATACCGCCGATCAAGAACAAAACCCTGCTCTTGAGGGGGATACATGCTGACTTTATCACCGTTACGAATATATTCTTTTGGTTTACCATCTAATAAAACGCGCCGCTCAATACTAACGCCGCCCTCCACCAAATGTGTAATCTGATAATTGGCAACTTGCTCGCCATACTGATACACATAATTACCAGTATAAGAGACCATTTCCGCCGCTAAAGCCGCTTTACCCAAAACACGTAAAGCGTCTGCTCGCTCTAATGGCGCGGCATGCGCATTCGCCAACAATACAGCACCCAAAAATACGGTCACCCACCGCAACATTAAACGAAGCTGCATATTAACGCTGCTCTCCCACTTCAAAATGCGCCAGGGCAAATTGCTCAGTCGCCATAGAGTTAGCCAGACCATCACGATGTGCCACTAAATAAGGACTAATTTCACTCGATGCAATGGCGGGCGCCTCAGCTTTTGCAACATTAGGCAAAAAAGTAGGCATCGAGAACTGCCAAACCGCCAAGCCAACAAACATGACAGATGCAACAGCGGTGGCAGGTACCATCAAAGGCTTCATCCAGCTCGTTCTACGTAAACGATGTGGCGCCACAATCACCGGCTCCATCGCCAATCGAGCGGAAAACTTAGCCATAAAATCAGGCGACAAGCTGTACTGCTGCATCGCATTACGTGCCGTGTGCATTGCATACCAAGCACTTTGCTGCTCGCGAGAAGCCAGCAATTCATCAATTAATACGGAGGCTTCTTTTTGGTCGACTTCACAATCTATCAACGCTGAAATTCTTTCATTCATTTTAGCAATCCTTTATTTCATTGCGGTGGCCTGTCGAACACGATTGGCTACCAGCGCTTATCCTTGCCGACGTCCTTAAGCAGAGGACGCAGACGATTAGCAATCGCTTCGCGGGCCCGAAAAATACGTGACCGTACGGTGCCAATCGGACAATCCATCGCAATCGCAATTTCGTCGTAACTCATGCCATCCATTTCACGCAAAGTAATCGCCTCACGAAGCTCTTCTGGCAAAGCATCCACTGCTTCATTCACAGTAGAGACAATCTGTTTATTCGATAGTTCAGTTTCAGGCGTATGAAAATCAGGGAGTAAAGATGAAGCATCGACACTTTCACCGTCTTCATCTTCATATTCGGCCGAAAGGATGGGCCGCCGCCCTAGCGTTGAGAGGTAATTTTTTGCGGTATTGATCGCAATTCGATAGAGCCAGGTATAAAAAGCGCTTTCACCACGAAAGGTTGGCAAGGCCCGATAAGCTTTAATAAAAGCTTCTTGGGAAATATCCTCAATCTCGGATTGATCCCGAATCATTCGCGAGAGCAATCGCGCAATCCGGCGCTCATATTTAACTACCAACAGCTCAAAAGCGCGCTGATCGCCGTTTTGCGCACGCAGGACCAATTCTTGATCTAAATCGCGCTCACTAATTTTAAGCAAGAGTATGAACCCCTAAGTCTAAATATTTGTTTCCACCTTTCAATATGGGGTATTTATCAAAAATTACAAGAACAAGCGCTTCTGCTCAAGCAAGTCACGCTAGGCTCTGTTAAGATTTAGCGATTCATTTTTTGAAAAATTAAAACCATGCGCAAATTTGACGTACTGATTCTGGGTAGCGGGCTAGGCGGGATGACCATCGCCCTACAATTGGCAGAAAAACTCAAAGTTGGCCTCATCACCAAACGAGCCTTACGTGACGGCGGGAGCGGATGGGCGCAAGGTGGCATTGCAGCAGTCCTTGATGACTCTGACAGCATCGAACTACACATCAGAGACACCCTCGTCGCTGGCGCGGGTCTATGCGATTTAGATGCGACTAATTTTATTGTAGAAAACTCAAAAGAAGCCATTGATTGGTTGATTGAAATGGGGGTGCCTTTTACCAAGGATGACGAGGGTGAAACCAGTTACCACGGCTACCACCTCACACGCGAAGGCGGCCACAGTCATCGCCGAATTATTCACGCGGCTGATGCAACAGGTGCAGCGGTCATTGACACGCTCGCCATTAAAGTTGCCGCGCACCCTAATATCACCCTTTTAGAAGAGCATATCGCAGTCGATCTCATTACCGACAAAGCGAACAAAAATCGCTGCGTGGGCGCCTACGTCTATAGCAAAGAAGACGATCAAGTTGAAACCATTCTTGCGCCATTCACGGTACTCGCCACGGGGGGCGCAGGCAAAGTCTATCTCTACACCACCAACCCTGATGTGGCGACCGGTGATGGGATTGCGATGGGTTGGCGTGCGGGTTGCCGCGTTTCCAATATGGAATTTATCCAATTTCATCCGACCTGCCTATATCACCCACATGCCAAATCATTTTTAATTACCGAAGCGGTGCGCGGTGAAGGCGGCATTTTGCGCTTGCCTGACGGTACGCGCTTCATGCCTAATCACGACGAACGCGCTGAGCTGGCACCCCGCGATATCGTCGCGCGCGCGATTGACTTTGAAATGAAGCGCGGTGGTTTTGACTGCGTTTATCTCGATATTTCATACAAACCCGCCGCATTTGTAAAAGAACATTTCCCAAATATCTACCAACGCTGCCTTGAGTTGGGCATCGACATCACCAAAGAGCCAATCCCTGTCGTACCTGCGGCACATTACACTTGCGGCGGCTTAGTGACCGATTTGGCGGGCCGCACCGATGTAGGTGGACTTTACGGTGTTGGCGAAGTGGCATGCACAGGCTTGCATGGCGCCAATCGCCTTGCATCCAACTCATTACTTGAGTGCATGGTGCTCGGCAAAGCCGCGGCTGAACATATCTTGCAGCAAACACCACAAGCACTGCCGCATGTCCCAGAATGGGATGAAAGCCGCGTTACCGACCCTGACGAAGAAGTTGTCATTTCCCACAACTGGGATGAGTTACGCCGTTTTATGTGGGATTACGTGGGGATTGTTCGTACCAACAAGCGACTAGAGCGGGCGCAACATCGGATTGAGCTACTCAAAAGTGAAATTCACGAGTTTTACCGCAACTTCCGCGTTTCTAATGATTTGATTGAACTACGGAACCTAGTCACAACCGCCGAATTAATTGTTCGCTGCGCGCTAGCACGCAAAGAAAGCCGTGGCCTGCACTATAGCCGCGACTACCCTAACATCGAACAAGACTCAAAACCGACCATCCTGCAGCCTGAAATCAGCAAGCTAAAAAAATAAAGTAGACAATAAAATAGAGCGCCAGCGCTCTATTTTATTGCACTCAATTTCAGCAGGTATACAGCCCAAGCCATTTTTAATAATGGCCTACCAATACATACCAACCAAACGATACAAACCCAGCGCCATAATGATCAAACCAAAGCAGGGCTTTACACCTGGATAATTCAAGACTTTGCTTAAGCGGCTGGCAAACAGCCCGATGAGCAATAAATTAGGCAATGTTCCAAGGCCAAAAGCCAACATCACCCCCGCCCCCTGACCGATCGACGCGGTCGATAAAGCCGCCAAACTCGCCGTATAAACCAAACCACACGGAATCCAGCCCCACAAAAACCCAATCACGGGGGTGTGCCACACCGATCGTATCGGCAGCAAACGTCGCAGCAGCGGCTGAATTCGCCGCCAGACTGGACCGCCAATTCGTTCTATTTTAGTCAGCCACCGTGACCAGCCCGCAATATACAGCCCCAATACAATCAGCAATAAATTAGCCAAGACAAACAAGACCGACTTAAGGGATTGCAATTGAGCTAGCGCGGTAATGCCTGCCAAGCCACCCAAGACAGCGCCTATCAGCGCATACCCTAGCAATCGACCGAGATTAAATCCAATATGAAAGGGCAGTTTGGGGCCAGCAGGCAATTGCGTACTAAATGCGGCAACCACGCCACCACACATCCCAGCGCAATGCCCTCCGCCCAGTAGGCCAGCCAAAAAAAGGGCCACAAAATCCAGCTCTAACATCAATAACTCGTATCAAACCATCAGATCAACTGAGAATACCTTGCCTTGGTCGCCTTTGTCCGTAAATAACCGTCAAAAATCATCGCAACCGAGCGTATTAACATTCGCCCTTTTGGCGTCACTAAAATACTGTCAGCTTCTATTTCCACCAAACCATCGACCACCATAGGCTGAAGTAGTGCTAACTCTTCAGCAAAATAGTCAGCAAAATCGATCATATAACCAAGCTCAAACGGTTGATAGAATAATTGAAATTGACACATTAACGCCTGAATTACGGCGCGGCGAATGGCATCATCACGATTCATCGTCAACCCACGCTCAACAGGAAATTCTTTACCTTCTAACTTGGCATAATACTCATCGAGCGTTTTGACATTCTGAAAATAACTCGCCCCCACCTTCCCAATCGACGACACGCCAAACGCCAACAAATCACAATCGGCATGCGTTGAATAACCCTGAAAATTACGCTGCAAGCGACCTCGCCGTTGCGCAACAGCCAAATCATCATTCGGTAAAGCAAAGTGATCCATCCCAATCAACACATAACCCGCTTGAGTGAGTTGCTCAATTGAATTTTGCAAGATATCCAGCTTTGCTTCTGCTGAAGGCAATTCTTCGGAATGGATGCGACGCTGCGGCATAAAGCGTTCCGGCAAATGCGCATAATTATATAAAGCAATCCGATCAGGCTTGAGCAGCAACACCCGCTCAATGGTTTGTGCAACACTGGCGGCATCTTGTTTTGGCAACCCG